>DATACQ010000272.1:0-2958 GCA_036258955.1 Binatia bacterium | reverse complement strand
CGGACAAGCTCGTTATGGTTACGTGGTTTCCTTTGCCGGCGCCGGAGATTTGGCAGGAACTCGCGCGAGCCGGTGTTCCGGTGTTTTCCGAGCCCGTGCGCGGTATTCGAGCGCTCGGTAAAATGGTTCGGTTTGTCAATGCGCGCAACAGAATTCTGTCACGGCGGCAGGCTCCAGAGGAGAAACATCACGCCGCAATCCAATCTGGAGTCGCTAAGATCATCGAGGATGCGAGGAACCGCAAGCGCAAGGTCCTGACCGAGTTCCAGGCCAAACAGCTCTTCAAAATGTGTGGCTTGGCCGTTCCCAGAGGCGGCCTGGCGCGTACGGCCGCGGAGGCTAAAATGCTGGCGGCCGAAATCGGCCGTCCCGTGGCTCTTAAGGCGGCTTCCGTCGATGTACCGCACAAAAGCGAGGCCGGCGTGATCCGGCTGAACGTCGACAGCCAAGCTGATGTGGAGCGCGCTTTTGACGACATTGTCGCTCAAGTCAAGAGATGGGACTCGGCTGCGCAGTTGGACGGAGTTCTCGTCGAAGAAATGATTAGTGGGGATATGCGCGAAGTCATCATCGGTGCGCGTCAGGATCTGCGCTTCGGGCCGGTGGTAACTTTCGGGCTCGGCGGGATCTTTGTCGAAGCGCTCGCAGACTTTTCGGTTTGGCCAGCGCCCCTAACGATGGATGACGCTCGCGAGCTGATCAAAAACATCCGCGGATACCGTATTCTGACAGGCTTTCGCGGCCGGCCCGCCGCCGATATCGATGCCATGGCGGAAGCGCTGTGCCGGCTCGGCGAAATCGCATCGCAATGGCGCCACGAAGTCGCCGAAATAGAGATCAATCCACTGTTTGTGTTCCCAGCGGGTTCGGGCACGATCGTCGGCGATGCGCTGGCGGTATTGAAGTGAACGGATGACTGGGAGCTGTGAAAAGACAAAAAGGACGCAATCCGAACGCATGCTGGAGCTGGTAGGACATCCGCTGCCGCCTTGACGGCAGAAGGCGCTTCTGATTAGCCTTGGAAGCCTGAGCCCGGTTGGTGAAAGGGACCGTATGTTTGGCCACAAGAGGTGCAATATGACAAAGGCTCTGATACTTCTCCTCGGCTTCTGCTTTGTGAGTGTTAGCGCAGATGCGCAGGCTCCTTTCTATCAAGGAAAAACCATTAACGTCATTGTCGGCACGCCGCCGGGGAATCTCTATGATCTCTGGGCGCGGCTGATTGTGGAACACATGGGCAAGTATATTCCCGGGAACCCGACTTTTATCGTGCAGAACATGCCGGGTGCAGGCCATGTTGTTGCCGTTAACCATCTTTACAAAGTCGCGAAACCTGATGGGTTAACGATTATCGGCTCGGTGATTCCTTCTCTATATCTCAATCAGCTGATCGGCAGGCCGGAAATCCAGTTCGAATGGTCGAAGTTCAATTGGATCGGCTCGCCGGCACGGGGCGCAAGCCAGATGTACATGCGCAGCGACACACCGTACAAAACCATCGAGGAGATCCGCACGGCCAAAGAGCCACCGAAATGCGGCGCTACCGGCGTCACGGGGCCCGATTCGTACTATCCCAAGCTCCTCCAGGAAACGATGGGCGCTAAGTTCAATATTGTCAGCGGCTACCCGGGCGGGACCGACATCGATCTCGGCGTCGAGCGCGGCGAAATCCATTGCCGTGCTTTTACGATCGAGGCGTTCTTTGGCCGCGAACCCTATCATACGTGGCGCAAAACTGGATTCGTCCACCATATTTTTCAGAGCGGCAGCAAACGCGACCAACGTTTGCCCAATACGCCAACGATTCATGAGCTCATGGACAAATATAAAACAAATGAATCCGGCCGGCGCTTGGCGACCGTGTTGCTCGGCGCCGACGGCATGGGACGGCCGATGTTTGGACCACCCGGCATGCCGGCCGACCGTGTTAAAATCCTGCGCGACGGCTTTGCCAAAACCATGGGGGACGAGCAGTTCCGGGCGGAAGTGAAGAAGCGGAACTACGAATTCGATCCTGTCGGCGGTGAGGAATTGCAGAACCTCTCCAAGGAATTGACCAGCCAGCCGCCGGAGACTATAGAACGTTTAAAGAAACTTCTGGGTCAATGATTTTGGTTCAGGGGAAGTGCTTTCCAGCTTTCGGCACGAGCTTCTCTGGCGCTTGAAGTTTATTTCTATCTGCAAGTCATCGAAGGTATGCTCGGCGGCACTGCTCGCTTATTGAATTTGTTTGACGGATAAACGGCGGTCGCGACGCCCGCTTAGAAATTTACCGCAGGAGGTGAGATGCTTAGAATCAAAGGAGTTTCGAAGGAAGACGCGCCACCAGAGGTGCGCGACCTCTTTGAAGCACAGGAAAAACAATATGGATCGGTTCTGAGCACCGCCAAGGTTTATGGGCTTAGACCGACGATCCAAAAAGGCGTGCAGGGGTTGCAGCAGGGGATTCTCGCATCGGGGTTAATTCCGGCCGATCTGCGCCATCTGCTGTGCATGAAGGCGGCCAGCATCAACGGCTGTCCGTATTGAATAGACATCAACGCATCCAGTGGGATGCAACACGGAGCGTCTGAGGAAAAGATAGAAGCGGCTCTCGGCGATTATCAAACGAGCGGCCTGTTGTCCACTAAGGAAAAACTCGCCCTCGAGCTGTGCGAGCGCATGACGTATACGGGTCAGCGCGTCACGGACGAGTTCTTCCAACAGCTCAAGCGATACTACAGCGAGGAAGAGCTGGTTGAGCTGGCGGCGATTATCGCGCTGGAAAACTTCCGCAGCAAATTCAATCCGGTGTTTGCCGTCGAGGCGCAGGGTTTTTGCCCGCTGCCGGCGGTCAAAGAAGTGGCCGCACAAGCGGCGCGGCGGTTTCACGAGTAGTTTGGTAATGAATCGAGGAACTGTTGCGAAGCAATGAGATCTTTAGCGCTTGCCGCGACTAGCGCAGCAATATTTTTGCTG
>DATACQ010000271.1:0-7363 GCA_036258955.1 Binatia bacterium | reverse complement strand
GAGCGATAAGACCATTCACTGGGTGTCAATTGGCGGAGATGCCTCCGCAAGAGTTCTCGCCCTACAACAGGGGCAGGTGGATGCCGCCTTGGTTACAGCGCCGTCCTATTTCCGCCTCGAGGGGTTGGGCTTTCCGGTGCTCGCATCGGTGGCGGCCCACGAGGACATCTATGTTTCTACTTATCATCTGATGCGCAAGGATCTGGTGGCGCAGCAGCCTAGGATTGCTGAAGGCTTCATCAAAGCACATGCACAAGCGATCAAGCGCTTCTACGACGATAAGAACTTCGCAGTGCAGATCATGGTTAAGTTCGGCGGTGCGCGCGACGCGCAGGATGGCAATAGGGTGTACGATCTCTTCAGCAAGACTGAGAGCTTTGAGCGCATCCCCTTTGTCCTCAAAGATTCAGTGAAGGCGACGCTCGAACGCCAGGCGGCGGTGCAGCCGGAGAGTAAGCAATTCGATTTCTCCAAAGCGATCGACAACAGCATCGTGGAGCGGCTTGTTAAGGAAGGTTTTTTTCAGCAAGTCTTCGGCCCCGGGATCAAAGAGCTGGAACAGAGGCGACAAGCCCAGGCCTTTTAATCAGGGCGCAAAGCGTTAAGCGCGAAGCGTTCTGGAAACTATTCTCTGCTTCGTGCTCATTTGACTTGGCTCTATAATGACGCGGTGGGCGGTAGGGACCGGTCGGGACGTGTCCCTACGTTTCGGGATTGCCGAGCTTCCACGAGACCTCGCGATGCAAGGAATTCTCGCGCAGCGCTCCCGGTAATTTCTCTTTTTTACACTAGCAGCCGCAATTGACTGAAGAAGAAGCGTGCAGTAAATCTTGGATTCAATCCGCATTTTAACGGACAAGTTGAGCGTAGGAGGAACGAATGGATGTAAAGTCAGTTAAAGAGCGTCACACCGAGCTCATGCTGCACAGCGTGCGCTTTGCCAAAGATGAGCAGGGCCGACGCAAGGGTCAGGAAGTTCTTTTCAAGTGGCCCGACGTCGAAAGGCAGCTTGGCGAGCATAAGCACATTTATGTTGTTGACGCGCGGCTAGGTTCCAACAACCATACCCATCGGCTGTGGTACGATGTCATTCCGCCGCACACCGAGGAAGGACAAGACTGGCGCACTCTGGGACACCGCCATACCGTAGAAGCGATCATCTACTTTCTTAAAGGTAAAGGCCACAGCATCATTGACGGAGTACGTTATGACTGGGGGCCGGGAGATTTGCTGAGCGTACCGATGTTTTCCTGGCATCGCCATATCAATGATAGTGACGAGCCCGTGCTGCGCATCGCTTCCACCACGGGTCCGCTGTCGCTTGCCTTGGGGCAAGCGGTCTACGAAGACGAGCGCTATCCCGAGTTCTGGGTGTATGCGCAGGAAGGCGAAGATATGCGCAAGACGCTCATCCCCGGCGGCGGCAGCCAAATCGATCCCACCAGGATCGCCAAGAATAAAGCCGCTGAGTTGTATGCTGAACAGGTGGCTTTCGCCATGCACGAAGAGAAGTTGCGGCGAAAAAGTAAAGTGCTGGTAAAACAGCAGGACTTGGTATTCGAAGCGACCCCCATGGGTAAGATGGCCTACGTGGTCGATCCGCGCATCGGATTTCACAGCAAGGCGCTTGGAGTTGTCATGGCCGAGATTCCTCCGGGCAAGCGTTCGGGGGCACACCGGCATCTTTATGACGAAATTGATCTGATCGTCGGCGGCGAAGGTAAAGTGATTGTTGAAGACCGCGAGTATAACTTCAGTACTCTCGATGTTCTCGCCATTCCGGTGTTCCAGTGGCATCAATATTTCAACACCGGCAAGGAGCCGCTGCGCATTCTCGGGATCAACACGCGCATCGCGATGGACAACTTGGGTTTGTCGTTAACCCATCAAGGCGAGCATGCGGACTATGCATAGCTAAGAGGAATCTACCGGATGGCGCGAAGGTATCGTTACTTTTCTGCAGATAGCCATTTTGAATCATTGCCCGAGACATGGACCCACCGGGTTCCTGCGAAATACCGAGACCGAGCGCCACGCCGGATTAAGCTCGCCGACGGCCGGGATGCCATTGTCGAAGAAGGCCAGCCACTGGAATATCGCGGCACTAATCTGTTTGCCGGTAAGTCCCCGGAAGAGTTTGATCCAACCCACCTGAGGTTCGCCGATTCACCGGGGGCGGGTTCCCCTGAGCAAAGACTAAAGGAGCAGGATGCCGACGGAATCGACGGGGAGCTTTTGTTCGCCTCGGAGGCGCGCAATACCAAAATAAAAGACAAAGACGCATTCCTCGCGATCATCAGGGCGTTCAACGACTACTTCATCGAAGAATACTGCGCGGTCGATCCGGCCCGTCTGGTGGGAGTTGCTGTCATGCCGGATATCGGCGCGCGGGAAAATATCGTGGAGATGAGGCGCTGCAAGGAAAAAGGTTTCAAGGCGATTCGTCTGCATACGTTCCCGAGCGGCAAGGGCTATCCGACTCCCGAGGATGACGAATTCTATGCGGCGGCCCTTGATCTGGAGATGCCGGTAACGATTCATACATCGTTTCCGCGGCGCACGGATGAACGCGACGTCTACTTGATGCGTTACCCCAGGGAGCCTGAAGGCGAACGACGTCCCTTCGATTTCCTGCAGCGGGTGGCGCGCCAGGGCGTCTATCACTGTGGGGCCGTGGAAGCTACGCAGTTGATCTTTACCGGGGTGTTTGATCGCTTTCCCAAGCTGGAGATCTTCTGGGCGGAAAACAACATCGGCTGGATTCCCTACTTCTATCAGCAGATGGACCAAACTTACAAAGTCAACTACGGATGGGCCGAACGCCTCTTGGGTTTGCCCAGACTGAAGAAACTGCCCAGCGAGTACCTGCGGGAGCACGCGCACTGGGGCGTGTTCGACGACCCCATCGGCATTCAACTGCGCCATCATGTTGGCGTCGACCGGATCATGTGGTCAACCGACTTTCCACACATCGTGACTCGCTGGCCCAAGTCCCTCGAAGTCGTGGAAGAACAATTCGCCGGCGTCGCGGAAGAAGAGAAGCACGCAATGCTTGCCGGAAACGCCGTCAAATTTTTTCACCTGGACGCGGCTTAGAGACTCGACACTTACTGAATCTTACTAGTGCCAGAACAGGCAAGGTAAGCGTTAGCAATGGTATTACCGCAGAAGTTTCTTCCTTCTCACTGAGAGACTGCGTCGAAATCCATGAAAGCGCGTTCATGTCATGCTGAGCGACAGCGAAGCATGTCGGACTTCAAGTCTTAAGAAGCCCAGATTCTTCGCCTGCGGCTCATAATGACATTAAGACATACTCTCTAAAGCGCCCTCTCCCGCAAGCAGCGAGGGAAATCTGATCTTGGTTGCACATCAGTGTGCAATTAATTTGACTCTTTCGGAGACGCACGATTAATTTGGCCGCGATTCAAGCACTGACAGCTTTGGAGGCGAAGTAAGCCGTGGTTCGCCGCAGGCCTTCCATGACCGACACTTTCGGTTCATAGCCCAGGAGTTGTCGCGCGAGACTGATATCGGCGAGAGAGTCGCGCACATCGCCTGGACGCCGCGCCTCATACTTGACCTCGGCGTGTGTCTGAAGAATTTCCTCTAAACTCTTGATTAGGCGATTGAGCGTAATGCGTTCGCCGCAGCCGACATTGATCACAGCGCCCGCGGCGTGTGGCGCGCGCAGCGCCAGCAGATTGGCTGCGACCACATTGTCAACATACGTAAAATCCCGCGACTGTTCACCGTCACCATAAACGATCAGCGGCGCGCCTTGTCGGAGCCGGGTGGCAAATTTCGGGATCACCGCTGAATATTCGGAGTACGGGTCCTGCCCTGGGCCGAACACGTTGAAATAGCGCAGACTGATGGTCTCGAGTCCATAAAGCCTGAAATACAACTGGCAGTATCTTTCACCGACAAATTTCTGCAGTGCGTAGGGCGACAGCGGGTCCGGCGGCATGTCCTCCCGCTTGGGCAGCACCGGCGTGTCGCCGTATGCCGACGAAGAGGAGGCGTACACGAACCGGCGCACGCCTTGGTCACGGCAGGTTTCCAGCAAATTGAGGGTGCTCGTTACGTTAGCGCGGTTGGTTTCAATGGGATTTTTCACCGAGCGTTGAACCGAAGGGATGGCCGCTTGATGCAACACGTAGTCAACCCCGCGAACCGCCGCTACGCAGACACCGGGGTCAGCCAAGTCGGCCTGAATAAACTCGATTGCACTCTCGACATCGCGCAATCGCTCGCGATTACCGGTGGCGAGATTATCGACGACGCGCACCCGCGCGCCGTCGGCTACAAGCCTGTGTACCAGATGCGAGCCGATGAAGCCGGCGCCGCCGCTAACCAAGTAATGTTCAGACACTATGCGCCCTCCCGAATTGCGCAACGTTGGCGCCGCCGGCGTTTCACGTTTCACTTAGCCGTTGGCCGTATTGCTGCGTGTAATAGTTCCGGTATTCGCCGCTTTTGATACGTTCCCACCAACCCCGGTGCGCACGATACCATTCGATAGTTGCCCGCAGGCCGTCGTCTAGCGGTATGCGCGGCTGCCAGCCTAATTCGCCCCGCAGCTTGCTTGGATCGAGGCCATAGCGGCGGTCGTGTCCCGGCCGATCATTCACATACCGCAGCAAGGCCGGCGGTTTGCCCATCAGGCTCAACACCCATTGGGCCATATGAAGGTTGGTCTGTTCGCTCTGTGCGCTCACGTTATAGGTCTCACCGATACGTCCTTTTTCGAGGACCTGCAGTAAGGCCCGCGCATGATCCTCCACGTGAATCCAATCGCGAATCTGACGGCCATCTCCATAGAGGGGCAATGGTTTGTCTTCCAGCGCGTTGGTGATGAACAGAGGCAGGAATTTTTCGGGAAACTGATGCGGCCCGTAATTATTGCCGCAACGGGTGACCAATACGGGTACGCCGTAACTCTCGTGGTAGGCTCGAACCAATAAATCGGCGGCCGCTTTACTCGCGGCGTAGGGACTGTTGGGTTGCAGCGCATGTTCCTCCGAGCAAGGCGGCGCCGAGGGTTCTAGAGAACCGTAGACCTCATCGGTGGAAACCTGTAGGAAACGTTCAATTCCGCAACGGCTGCCGGCATCCAGCAGGACTCTGGTTCCGTCCACGTTGGTGCGGAGAAACGGCGCACTGTCGAGTAGGCTGCGATCGACATGGGTCTCAGCCGCGAAGTTGACGATGGCGTCGACCTTTGCGTCTTGGATGAGCTGACGCGTGAGTTCGACGTCGGCAATGTCGCCGCGAACGAAGCGATAAGTGCTGGTATTGAACTCTCGCTCCGGGTCGGCGAGATTCTCGAGGTTCCCCGCGTAAGTGAGGAGATCGAGATTGATCACGGTATACTGCGGGCGCTCGCGCCAGATCAGTTTGATAAAATGGCTGCCGATAAAGCCGCAACCGCCGGTGACAAGTAGAGTCTTCATTGGAAGATCTCACGGGGACAGATCGGCGGTTTACTGGCGTTGTAAAGCAGAATCTTCATAGGTGAAGTTGTTGTCGGCGGCGCAGAGAGGCGGCCACTTACGGTCCCGTTCGGAAAGCACCGGGTCGCCTGCCGGCCAACAGATGGCGAGCTCAGGGTCATTCCAGATCACACCTGCTTCGCATTCAGGCGCATACTCCTGGGTCACCATGTAGAGCAGGCTTGCCTCGTCGCTCATGACCCATGCGCCGTGAGCGAAACCGGGAGGTATGTAAAGAATATTATTATTGCTCGCGGAAAGCCGCGTTGCCGCCCACCGACCATAGCGCGGCGATCCCTTGCGGATATCCACCACGACGTCGAAAATCTCCCCGATCACTGCGCGCACCAACTTGCCCTGGGCTTGCGGTTTTTTTTGGTAATGCAATCCGCGCAAGGTGTTGCGCGAGGAATGCGAGTGATTGGCTTGCACAAACTGCTCGGCAATGCCGTTGCGGGAGAACTCGGAGTACTTGTAGAGCTCCATGAAAAAACCCCGTGCATCGGGAAACACCGCCGGTTGTATGAGAATAACCTCGGGTAGGCCAACCGGAGTGAAACGGAAGGGCATTACAGCAGAACCTCGGAGTCGTCACCGATCATCAGGCGGTATGCATGATGCGTGTTCAGCTCTTTGATGACGGCTGAATTCTTGCCGATCAGGCTGTCCTCCAGCCGGTCAACTCGCTTCACCGTCGCGTGCTCCAGGAACACACAATGTTCCAAGACAGATCCTATAATGCGGCAACCATCGCCGATGGACGTAAACGGACCTATGAAGGAGTCTTCGATTTGCACGTCCGCGCCGATGACGACGGGCCCGCGAATCTTGCTGCGCACGATTTTACTGCCTCTACCAAGTTGGACCCGACCGGTCACCACGCTTTCGGCATCAATCTCTCCCACTATTTGTCGCTGGATCCATTCGTCGAGCACGACCGTATTAGCTGTGAGCAGATCGTCTTTTTTTCCGGTATCAAGCCACCATCCTTCAATCCGGTGGCTGAGCACTTTGCAACCGGCATCCAGCAGCGCCTGAATGGCATCGGTGATCTCCAGTTCTCCGCGCCACGACGGTTGGATGCGCTCTATGGCATCATGGATCTTTGGCGAAAACACATAGATGCCGACCAACGCTAAATTCGATGTGGGATCTTTCGGCTTTTCTATGAGCTTCTTAACGCGCCCACCGGCATCGACTTCGGCGATCCCGAATGCTGAAGGGGCGGCGACTGCTTTAAGCAAAATCATCGCATCGGCGCGGGTGCCGCTAAACTCGCGACAGAATTCCGCTATCCCGCTGCCGATGAGGTTGTCACCCAGGTACATGACAAACGCGCTATGGGCGAGAAAAGGGCGTGCAACCCGCACTGCGTGAGCAAGTCCCAGCGGTTGTTCTTGCACGATGTACTCGATTTTAATGCCCCAACGCTCGCCGTCACCCACCGCCTGTTTTACGGCGTGCCCGGTTTCCGGGCAAATGATCATTCCGACTTCGTTGATTCCGGCGGCTTTTAGGTTGTCTAGCACGTAGAATAAAATCGGCCGGTTTGCCACCGGCACAAGTTGTTTAGCCGCGGTATGTGTCAGTGGCCTGAGGCGCGTGCCGCGTCCGCCTGCGAGAACGAGCCCTTTAATGGCGATGTTTTGCTTACCGGTAGTCATGCGCTCGCTATGATAACACAACTTTACTCGCGAAATCCTCTACGTTTCACGCCGGCAGTGAACAATGAATGTTGCACGGTGGCAAGCGCAGATCAAAGCCAAGGTGATTCATCTTGTGCGCGCCGGCAAAGAAATGGAACGTTTGCTTCCGACTTGCATGACGCGCGCGAATGGTTGACAACGGTTCCCTGGGTCTAGTAGCGTGAA
>DATACQ010000270.1:0-6372 GCA_036258955.1 Binatia bacterium | reverse complement strand
CGAGATGGTTGAGAGGTTTCTGAAAACAGAGAACGTCAGGCTTCCGGAAGACCTGGATTACGCTTCGATCAGTGGCCTTTCACGAGAAGTCAGAGAGAAACTAACACGCATTCGGCCGAGATCTCTGGGCCAGGCCTCGAGGATCTCCGGTGTTACCCCGGCGGCAATCTCGCTCCTATCAATCTACCTTAAGAAACGCAAAAGCGCTTAAGCAGATTCATTCCAGGGGGTATTGGGCCTTGATGGCGCCCTCGGCCACAAATGCCGGCGGCATAGTTAGTATTCGAGCCTTGCACCAGCTTCTGAAGCATACGATATTGCGGTCTGTGTACACATGGCGTTGCTGTGTTTCACGTGAAACAAGCACCAAAAAAATTTCTTCCAGTTTGAGCTGGATTGTGATATGTTAGCGAAAATATTATAAGTTATTGAATTATAAGGGATCTCTGTGCCTGGGATTATAGCAATCGCGAACCAAAAGGGCGGTGTAGGAAAGACTACGACTTCCATTAATTTGGCCGCTTCGCTGGCAACGCAAGGTAAGCGCACTCTCCTCGTCGATGTTGACCCCCAGGGAAATAGCACCACCGGGATTGGTATCGATCGCACCCAGTTGACGGCCAGCCTTTACGACGTGCTTGCCGGCAGGTGTCTACTCGGGGATGTCTTACAACAGACAGAGATCCCACAGTTACTGATCATTCCATCGACCAAAGATCTGGTGGGCGCCGAAATTGAATTGGTAAGCGCCGAACGCAGGGAGTACCGACTGAAAGATGCGGTTACGCCAGTGCGTGACTTGTATGACTACATACTGTTTGACTGCGGGCCTTCCTTAGGTCTCCTGACGTTGAACGCGCTCACGGCGGCGGATTCGTTGCTGGTACCGATCCAGAGTGAGTACTACGCCCTCGAAGGATTGAGCGCGTTATTGGAGACTATGCGCCTGGTGCAACAGAGCTTGAATCCGAGCCTACGGCTCGAGGGTATTGTCATTACGATGTTCGATGGCCGGAACCGGCTTTCTCACCAGGTGTTTGAGGAAATACGCGCGCATTTTCCCGACAAATTGTACCGTACAATCATTAGACGCAACGTCCGTTTGAGTGAGTCGCCGAGTTACGGGAAACCGATCTGCTTATACGATGCGGCCTCTACCGGAGCGCAAGACTATGCGGAATTAGCGAAAGAACTCAGGGGTGAAGGAGAAGACAATGTCGGTACCGAGCAAGGGCTTGGGTAGAGGCTTAAGTGCCCTGATTAGTAGCGCGGCGGAACCGCGGGCAGAGGCGCGGACCGAAAGCAACGGGCTGCGGGTCGCGATCGATCGAATCGTCCCGAGTCCGTTTCAGCCGCGTCGCTCTTTTGACGAGACTAAGATTGACGAGCTGGCAGTTTCAATTCGGAATCAAGGAATCATCCAGCCGGTCGTCCTAAGGCGCAAGGAGGATCACTACGAACTAATCGCCGGCGAGCGACGCTGGCGTGCGGCGCTGCGCGCGGGGTTGACCGAAGTGCCGGCTGTGATTCGCGACGCCAGCGACCACGAGGCGCTGCAACTGGCGCTCGTGGAGAATCTTCAGCGGGAGGACCTGAATCCCATTGAGGAAGCCAGCGGTTACCGGCGCTTGCAAGAAGAATTTAATTGGAGTCAGGAAGAGATGGCCGATAGAGTTGGTAAAAGCCGTCCAGCCATTGCCAACGCCTTGCGCCTCCTTTCATTGCCAAAAGACGTTCAGCATGAAGTTGCTTCAGGCAAGCTTCCAGCGGGCCAGGCCAGAGCGCTATTAGGGCTTCCTACTGAAGCATTGATGATCTCTATCTGCCGCGACGTGATTACTAAAGGACTTTCCACTCGGGAAACGGAAAAATTAGTCCGCGCGCTCGTCACCGGTCGGCGCCGCCGGCGGGCCATTCCCCTTCTTGATCCCGATTTACGAACGCTCGTGGAAAACATGCAACGCAGCCTAGGAACCCGTGTTCGGGTGCTGCCAAAGGCGCGCTCCTCGAAAGGCAAGATTGAAATCGAGTATTATTCAGTGACAGACCTGGAGCGAATCATTCATACGATCACGGGCAGTGAACTGCGCGCGTAAAATGAGTCTGATGATTATCGTTCAATGTTTGTAGCGTAACGAGTCTCAGGGAAACCCTCGACGACTTTCAAGTTCGAGGTAATCTCGGCTCTATTCCTGACCGGGTCGCGCAAAGATGAGAGAGGTCACCTAGAGGTCCAGCAGCGGTTTCAGGTCTTCCCAACGGTTCACCGGGGCGGAACAAGTAAAATTGTGGCAAACATAGGCCGTTGCTTTGCCGTCGACTTGGCTCTTTCCTTCGAGTAGCGGCGCGATCTCCCCCAATGGCTCATCTGGCCGAAGCCATTGTAATGTGCTGTTTGGTATGTAATTCGAATGAACACCCTTTAGCAATTCCGCCGTGGCCGAATCGTTCAATTCACCGATAATGACGATTTCCTTGGGCTTCACAAGATAGAAATCCAGGGCGGCCAACATATGAGCAAGGCCGAACGGTTGGGCTTGCATCGCGTCTCGGTAAGAGCGCAAGATGATCTCCGCCTTGTGCAGATAATCATCGTGATTTGTATAGTGATAGAGCCGGAGGAGAAGTTGCGCCGCCATAGAATTTCCTGAAGGTATCGATGCATCAAAGGCCGGCTTGGCACGACTGATCAGCTGTTCGTGTGATTTACCGGTGTAGAAGAACGCGCCGTCGCTCTCGTCCCAAAATTCAGCGATCATGATATTGGCCAATTCTCTCGTCTTGAGAAACAAGCTTCTCTCAAACGTCGCCTCGAAGAGGTCAAGCAAACCGATGGCGAGAAACGCATAATCATCCAAATAACCGAGAATCTTCGCTATGCCGTTCTTGTAGGTGTGAAGCAGCCGGCCGTCCCGAAACATCTGCGCGAAAATAAACTCCACCGTTCGCATTGCCGCCTTGCGGTACTCGGGATTCCCGGTAATTTTGATCGCTTCCGCCAGGCCGGAGAGCATGAGCCCGTTCCAGCCGGTGATTAGTTTCTCGTCACGGAACGGTTTGATGCGCTTCTCGCGGTGAACAAACAGTTTGCGCTTAGCCTCTGCGAGCAGAGCAACAACCTCGTCGACACCGCGGTTGAAGTATTTGCTCGCCTGCTCAGCGGTCAGAATCGGGTGAAGAATATTTCTGTGCTCGAAGTTTCCTGCTTCGGTTACGTCATACACGCGGCAGAATATTTCAGCCGCTTCTTCGCCGAGAACTTGAGTTACTTCCTCAGGCGACCAAACGAAGAACTTGCCTTCCACTCCTTCGCTGTCAGCGTCCTGGGTGGAATAGAAACCGCCGGCCGGCTGCAGCATCTCGCGAAGCACATAGTCCGCGCTTTCTTCAACCACGCTTTTAAACCGCGGCTCGCGGGTAATCTGATAAACCTGAGCGTAAACACGCAGTAGCTGAGCGTTGTCATAGAGCATTTTCTCGAAGTGCGGCACCAACCATTTTTCGTCTACGGAATACCGGTGAAAACCGCCGCCCAAGTGATCATAGATCCCGCCGTCGGCCATCTTTGTGAGAGTGAAGGTAATGATGTCAAGAAAGCGCGTGTTCTTTGAACGGTGATAAGCGCGCAGAAATAATTCGTACACGCCCGCGTTGGGGAACTTGGGCGCTTGGCCAAATCCGCCGTGTCGCGAGTCGTGAGCTTGCGCGAGCTGCTCGGCCGCACGAACAATGATATCCGAGTCAAACGGCTGAGCACTCTCGGTTGATCGTGACATGCTCTGCAACCGAGAAATGATCTGGTTGACGCTTTGTTCGACGTCTTGCGGCTGATTGTAGTAGGCGTTTGCCACGCCTCTCAAGATTTTCGGAAAACCTGGAACGTTATAGCGGTCTTCAGGTGGAAAATAGGTTCCGCCGTAAAACGGCTTGCCCTCCGGCGTAAGAAACATCGTCATCGGCCAACCGCCCCTTCCAGTCATCATCTGCACCGCATTCATATAGATTTCGTCGAGATCGGGGCGTTCCTCACGATCGACTTTGATGTTCACGAAAAGCTCGTTCATTAACGCTGCGATCTCTTCGTTTTCGAACGACTCCCGCTCCATGACGTGGCACCAGTGGCAGGCGGAGTAGCCGATGCTCAAGAGAATCGGTTTGTTTTCAGCGCGCGCCTTCTGAAAAGCTTCATCGCCCCAGGGGTGCCAATCGACGGGATTATGGGCGTGCTGCAACAAGTACGGGCTGGTTTCATGGATCAAGCGATTGGTATGTGCCATGTTTCAACGCTAACACAATCGCAGGGTGGTCGAAACTCGCAGGTGCAGTGCTGCAAGGCTGGGAAATTTCTACTTTCTTGTGGCGCGCGCGGCGGTAGCGATCATCGCGGCGATCTTCAGCGTGTTTGGATCTTCACGGCCGTAGGCATCGAGCAGTAAGTTATGCGTTTTGTGAAGAAGCGCAAGATAGTCGGACTGAATTTCATGTTGAACTTCTTTTGGAAGGCAAACGTGTGCGCGCTCTATGTTCCTCAACCAGTTAGGAAGATATTTCTTATCGACCTTCTCTTCGGCATAGAGATACCCTTCGAGCGAACCAAGGCGCGCGGCCAGGTCGAAGAGCAACCGTTGCGGAGTAAGGGAGCGAAAATTGTGCATCAGCTATTACCCGAAAATGCACCTGTGAGGCCAATTTTAGCGTCCGACAGATCTCACGATCGTGTTTGTGGCTCGTGTTCGACCAAGCACGAGTACGACGAATCTAGCGGACCCTTAAATCAAACGCCACCGGCCCTTTCTCCCCCTTTCTCGTTTGAAACTGGACGGTGTCGCCCTCATTCAAATCCTCGATTTGGCTGCGCGGCGCCAGGCTGCCGCGATGGAAGAAAACATCTTCACTACCGTCGTCCGGCTGGATGAAGCCAAAGCCTTTTTGGCGCATAATTTTTTTGATGGTTCCGGTCATGGACCTGATCTCCTTTGTTTATGTCGCTGCGCTCCCGTGCAAACCGGAAAAGGGGTCGGGAGTCTTTGAGTCCAGGACCCCCGGCCTCTTGTTGCCGCGGAGAACGATTGAACATCTTGAACGCTTACGCCGGCTCGTTTGACAACGCCGAGGCTCCACCCTACGTTGTCACGAGCACTTCATTCATATCTCCAAACCTCACTTGAGTTCAATTCTTTACTATGTAACCGGTCATGGCTACGGCCATGCGGTACGGTCCAGCGAAGTCATTCGCGCGCTGAAAGAAATCCGTCCTGATCTACAGGTATATGTTCGTACGACCGCCCCACGCTGGCTGTTTCCAGAAACAGTCAGTTACTCCCGGCGGTCGATTGACGTAGGGATGGTGCAACGGGATAGTTTGGACATCGACTTCGACGCGACGCTACAAAAGTGCCGTACACTGCTCAGCGATGCGTCCCGACTGATTACAGAGGAGCTCGCGTACATCCGCGATCACGCGGTCGGCCTCATCGTCGGCGACATCCCCGCCCTCGCTTTCGCAATCGCGTCGGGCGCTGGTATTCCGTCCGCAGCGGTCACGAACTTTACTTGGACGGGAATTTACCGGCCCTTCGCAGAAGCGCTTCCGGAATTTCGGACAGTTGCCGGTCAGATGGCCCGATTCTATGCAGATGCGACGGTAGGGCTTGCGCTGCCGTATTCTTTGGGTTTGGATATTTTCCCGCGCAACGAACCGATTGCCTGGATCGCGCGAAAATCTGCACTCGATCAAAAAACGGCGCGAGAACAGTTCGGACTGCCCGATCCGGCGAAGGTGGTGTTGCTGAGCTTTGGCGGACTGGGACTCCAGCGATTGCCGTTGAAGAAGCTCAAGCGCATGCGGGATTTTGTGTTTGTCGTGAGCGCAGGCGAAAAACGCATCGACGACAATATCTTCTTTGTGTCCGGTACCCAATACCGGTACGAAGACTTAGTCCGGGCCGCGGACGTGATCGTTACCAAACCGGGTTACGGGATAGCCGCCGATGCGATTTCCCATCGCGTGCCGGTGTTGTATACCGACCGTGGCGACTTTCCGGAATACCCTCACCTCGTCCGTGCGCTGCATGATTGCGCGACCGCGGAATTTATCCCGCAACGGCAGCTGCTCGCCGGGAATATCGGATCTTATTTGACCCAGCTACTTGAAAAAGAACAGCACTGGCCAGCGGTCGAGTTAAACGGCGCGCAGATTGCGGCAGAGAAGCTCCTCGAATTGCTCGGAAAGGCCTAAGCCGAACAACGAAGCAGGTTGAGGTTAGGTTGCGGCACCGATCATCAAGCCTTGAACTTTGAACATTGAACGTTTGAACCGCCCGAAGGGCGAGTTGACAGGTTTTCGCGATTCATCCAGACTCAAAGCATGGG
>DATACQ010000269.1:0-8335 GCA_036258955.1 Binatia bacterium | reverse complement strand
GTCAAGCATCACGTCTCGATTTCCACTGCATTTCATTCATTGACTTGGAGCAAACATCCGATGACGCTGGTGGACACCCCGGGATATGCGGCGTTCCTGGCGGATGCCATCAATTGCTTGCGCGCTTTTGGCGGCGCGGTGTTCGTGCTCAACCCGATGGTTGGCCTGCGTGTTGAGTCGGAACGCCTGTGGAATGCCGCCAACGAGCGGAGAATTAGCCGGCTGCTTTTCGTTAATAAAATGGATCATGAACCCGCTAATGCGCACGAGCGCGTCAAAACTTTGCTCGAGACCCTGGAAGCCAAGGGAGTCTGCCTTCAGCTCCCTATGGGTGCCGAGGCTGAATTCAAAGGCGTCATCGATTTGCTCTCGATGAAAGCCTATCTCTATGAGGGTGACAGCGGCAAGAACTCCGAATGCGAAATTCCCTCCGAGCACAAAGAGGCGGCGGAGAAAATGCGTCTCGAACTGCTGGAGACCGTCTCCGAGACGGACGACGCGCTTCTGGAAAAGTACTTGGATGGTCAGGAACCTTCAAACGATGAGCTGAAGCAGGCGTTACGGAGCGCTACTTTGGAGCGGAAAATTTTTCCGATTCTCTTTGGCTCATCAACGCGGCAGATCGCTATTGACCGGTTGCTCGATGCGGTTAGGGATTTTCTGCCGTCACCCGTGGACGAAGGCGAAGCTGAGGGAAAGAATCCCGCCACGGGCGAGGTGGTAAAGCGCAAGCCCGATCCGGCCGCGCCGTTTTCCGCTTACGTTTTCAAGACTATCAGCGATCCCTTTGCCGGGAAATTGTCAGTGATGCGGGTGTTCTCGGGAACCCTCGCTCCGGACGGCTCTTGTTACAACGTCAACAAGCAAACCAAAGAAAAGATCACGCACGCCTTTCGTCTCGAGGGCAAGAAACAAGAGCCAGTCAAAGACGTATCAGTGGGCGATATCGTTGCGGCCGCAAAGCTCAAAGACATATCGACAGGGGATACTCTCTGCGACGAGAAAGCGCCCATTCAATTCGACGGGCCGCCCCGGTTTGCTCCGGTAATCTCGTTCGCATTGGAACCGAAAACCAAGGCCGATGAAGAGAAGGTGCCGCAGGGGCTACATCGGATGATGGAGGAAGACCTGACCATCGAGGTACACCGCGACGAAGAAACCCGCGACTTCATATTGTCCGGCATGGGGCAGCAACACATCGAAATCATCGTTGAAAAATTGAAGCGCAAATATGGCGCGGACGTGGTGCTCAAGGCGCCCAAAGTCCCGTACAAGGAGACCATCAGGGCCAAAGCGAGCGCGCAGGGTAGACTGAAGAAGCAGACCGGGGGGCGCGGCCAGTTCGGCGATACCTGGCTCAGGATCGAGCCGCTACCCCATGGCAAGGGGTTCGAGTTTGTTGATGAGATCGTCGGCGGCGCAATCCCGCGCAACTATATCCCGGCGGTGGAGAAGGGAATCAGAGAAGCCATGGCGGGCGGATATCTCGCCGGTTATCCAATGGTGGATGTGCGCGTAACTTTATACGACGGCTCGTATCACGACGTCGATTCGTCCGATATGGCGTTTAAGATTGCCGCTTCTTTGGGATTTAAGAATGCGGTGGAGAAAGCTAAGCCGGTGCTGCTCGAGCCCATCATGAACATGGAAGTAACCGTGCCGGACGAATGCATGGGTGACGTCATCGGCGATCTGAACAGCCGGCGCGGCAAAGTTCTCGGCATGGACACCAAAGGACATAATCAGATCATCAAATCCAAGGTGCCTATGTCGGAAGTCCTGAAATACGCGCCGGATCTGCGCGCGCTCACCAGCGGGCGCGGCGAATTCCACATGGAATTCTCTCACTATGAAGAGTTGCCTGCGCACCTGGCGGAAAAGGTCATCAAAGAAGCCCAAGCGCGTAAGAGCGCTGAACAGCAGGAGCATTGACTCTAAAGTTTAGAGTCTCGGGTCTAGAGTCTGGCGTTGCTTTCGTGAGGCGGACACGAGTCTGACCGGATGATGGATGAGGTAGGCATCGCATACGAATAAAACCCGAGACCCTAGACACGAGACTCTAGACTCTGAGGTTTTCATGGAACCAACGTTCGACCAGTTCAACGCGACCTTACTCTATTGCAATAAGTGCCGTAAAGCGATGCCGGTGCGTCAACGGCTTTTGCTCGTGTTGCCTGACGGGGATCTTTACGATTACACCTGCCAGGGCTGTAATTCTTCGGTGGGTTCCAAAAAGGATATACCCGCGCCGCCCCCGCCGAGACGAACTTTAGGAGGGCTGTAACAATGGCCGTAATTGATGCTGATGCCCATGTTTTGGAAACCGAACGGACCTGGGACTATATGTTGGAGTCGGAACGCGGGCACCGGCCGCGGATTGTGCCGACCCCCGATGATGTGAGTTCGGGCGGCGAATCCTGGCTGGTGGACGGAACCCACATCGGCAAGGCACGCAACGTCGGTCACGATACTGCCCGCGAGGCTCGAGAAATGGAGGATATCCAAAGGCGCCTCCAACATATGGACGAACTCAACATTGACGTCCAAGTGCTCTACCCAACGATTTTCCTGCGGCCTTTTACCCGCCGGCCGGACGTAGAGCTGGCAGTGACGCGGAGCTATAACCGCTGGCTCATTGATATCTGGAAGCAGGCGCCCGCCCGTTTGCGCTGGGTCGCCGTTCTGCCGCTGTTAACGATGGACAAAGCCTTGGAGGAAGCGCGTCATGCCAAAGAGAATGGCGCCTGCGGCATTTTTATCCGCGGTCTCGAAGGCGACAAGCGGTTGCACGACGCGCATTTTTACCCGCTCTATGAGGAAGCAGGAAAACTCGATCTGCCGATTTGTGTTCATTCCGCCACCGGCAGCTTCGCCGTACATGACTATTTTTTGGATGAGTGCGGCTTCAATAAATTCAAGCTCGCGGTGGTGGGCTCGTTCCATTCGCTGATCTTTTACAAGGTGCCCGAAAAATTTCCCAAGACCAAGTGGGCGTTCATCGAAGTGAGCTCGCAATGGGTACCCTATGCGATACACGATTACGCGCGCAGGTATGAGCGCAATGGCAACAGCATCGACAAGAGCGCCGTGCTCCGTAAGAACAAGATCTGGGTGGCGTGCCAAACCGACGACGATTTGCCATACGTGCTCAAGTATACGGGTGACGATCGGCTGGTCATTGGTACCGACTATGGCCACAATGATACTTCTTCGGAGATCCTGGCTTTACGCAAACTAAAAGAGGAGGGCGGCGTGCCTCCGACCGTGGTCAATAAGATCCTGGATGACAACGCTAAAGCGCTTTACGGGCTTTAGAATAGTTCAAGAGTTCAATAGAAAGGCAATAGCCAATAGCCAAGAGTCCAGAAGGGTCAGCGAAAGGATGCGAGCTTACTTATTGAACTAGTGCCTGTTGCCTAATGCCTGTTGCCTATTTTTATGATCATCGATTTCCAAGCCCACGTATTTCCCAAGTCTTACATCGACGAGATGCAGCGCCTAGACGGCGCGGTCGTTCTTGAAGAGCCCGATCCCCATAGCGGGATGCGCTACTTCTATGACAAGAAGCTGAAATGCCGGATCAATACCGCTACGTTTCAGGGACAAGACATAGAGCGGCGCCTTCAGCATATGGATAGCCTGGGCATCGATGTCCACGTGCTGACGATTCCCGCGCCGGGAGCAGACCGCTACGAAGGAGAGGACGCCGTTAAAATGGCACGGGTTGCCAATGACGCCATCGCGGCGATTTCCAAAGAATATCCGCAGCGGTTCATTGGTTTCTTTACGCTGCCGAGCTGCGATGTGCGGGCTTCGCTGGACGAGCTGGAGCGCTCAGTTCATGAACTTGGACTTCGAGGGTTCGGCTGTTTTGCGAATCTCAACGGCCAGCCTTTGGATCGCGAGGAGCTGTTTCCGATCTACGAACGGCTCGCGAAATACAAGTTGCCAGTCTACATCCATCCCACCGCGCCGCTTGCCAGCGAATCCAGCGGCATCGACATCATGCCGACTCTCATTTTCGGGTGGGCCTACGACAGCACCGTGGCGATGACGCGGCTGGTTTACGGCAGAGTATTGGAAAGATTTCCGGACATTAACTGGGTAGTTGCCGATGTTGGTGGAGTGCTCGCCTTCTTCGCGCAGCGCGCCATAAATATTTACAGCGGGCGCACCGATGAGATCCGTCACAAGTACGGCCTGAAAGAAAACCCGCTGGACTCCTTCCGGCGTTTTTACGTGGACACCGCGGATCATCCAGCTTCAACTCTTCGATGCGTAAAAGATTTTTTCGGTGCAGATCGCATGGTGCTCGGCACGAACTATCCCTACGGGCCGGAAGAGGGTTGCGTTCTGGTCAAAAATAGCCTCAAAGCGGTAGAGGGGCTTGAGTTAAACGCAGGCGATAAAGAGAAAATCCTCGGCGGCAATGCCGCAAGGATTCTTGGAATAGGAACACCATGAATTTTTCTAAAGCAGCGCGACCGTTGATCATGGGGCAGAACGGTATGGTTTCATCCGGCCACGCGCTGGCGTCGCTTACGGGGATAAAAATTTTGCAGGAAGGTGGAAACGCTGTCGATGCGGCGTTGGCTGCGGCATTCGTTATGGCGGTGGTGAAGCCGGAGGCCAGCGGCCCCGGCGGCGATCTGTTCGCTCTGGTATTTATGAAGAAGACCGGGAAGGTCGAGGCGCTGAACTCGAGCGGCCCGGCGCCAGCCGAGGCGAGCATCGATTACTTCCGCGAACGCGGCCTAAAAACTATCCCGCAGTTCGGCCCGCTCAGCATAGCCGTGCCCGGCGCGGTGGATGGCTGGCTGGAACTGCACAAGAAGTACGGCACGCAAGAGATGAGCCGTTTGACGGCCGATGCGATCCGAATTGCCCGCGAAGGTTTTCCTATCTCCCAAGAGTTTGCTGAAAGCATCCAAGAGTTTAGCGCGGAATTTCCCTGGGTCGAGCGCTGCTACCGCCAGCCTCTCGGCAGACCCGGACCAGGCAAAATCCTCGCGCAGAAGGGCTTAGGCGACGTTCTGGAAAAGATTGCGCAGCAAGGCCGCGATGGCTTTTATGCCGGCGCGGTGGCGGAGAAAATTTGCTCCACGATCAAGGCTGAAGGAGGCATTCTGACCGAGGAAGATCTGCGCGCGCCGGTCGCGCAATGGCTCGAACCTTTGAAGTCGAGCTATCGCGATACTATCGTTTACGAACAACCGCCGGTTTCCCAGGGCTTCATGGTGCTCGAAATGCTGAACATCGCCGAAGCCTGGCCTTTTCGAGAAGGCAAGATGACCCAAGCGGAAATGATCCATTACCAGGTTGCGGCGAAGAAACTTGCTTTTGAGGACCGCATCCGTTACCTCGATGATCCTCAATTTGGCGATCCTAAGATTGCCACATTAATTTCTAAGGATTATGCCGCCAAGCGCCGCCAGCTGGCCGATGATATGCTCGCGCGACCTCAAGCGCCGGTGAGCCGCCAGAGTAGCGACACCACCTATCTGTGTGCCGCCGATCGCGAGGGCAACGCCATCTCATTTATTCAAAGCGTCTTCGCCCCGTTCGGCTCGCGGGTGATCGGCGGCGAAACCGGGGTGATCATGAACAACCGCCTATGCAGCTTCGGTTTGGATCCGGCCAGGGCGAATTCCCTCAAACCCGGCAAACGGCCGGCGCATACATTGAACACCTATATGGTTTTCAACGGCGATGAAGTCTTCGTCACTGGCGGCAGCCCCGGCGCGGATGAACAGCCGCAGACCAATTTCCAAATCATTCACAATCTGGTGGACCTGGAGATGGATCCCCAGACCGCAGTCGAGATGCCGCGCTGGAGTCACCAACCCGGGACGCCGCCGCGCGATCAGCTTCCCGAGGCGTTACGCATGGAAGAAGGATACGATGCCGCCACTCTCGAGACGTTGCGCAAAAAAGGCCATCAAGTCTCAGTGGTCGATCGTTGGTCCTTTGGCAGTGCCAAAGTGATCGTCCGTGATCGCGAGAACGGCTGCTGGCTGGGTGGCGCCGACCCGCGGCGGGTCGCGTACGCGCTGGGGTATTAGGCGAGTTTCGGGTTGCGAGTTTCAGGTTTTCGTGTTTGAACCCGAAACTCGAAACGCTAAACTCGAAACTTCGCACGGCATGCGTGGCTTTTCGCAAACTGTCACTCAGAGACAGCCGTGAAATGTAGCCTCTTCACAGAGATTCAGTGCGCGGAAGGCGCCTCGCCCGCAATACGCCTTGGCGAATTCATGGAGCAAGCCGAGTTGGCGGACCGTTTGGGTTTCCGCGGCTACTGGGTTGCTGAAATCCATTGCCAGCCGAAGTTCTCTTTGATTTCGGCTCCCTATGTAGTTTTGGGAGCCGTGGCACAGCGGACGCGACGGTTACGGCTCGGCGTCGCCGTGAACACGCTCCCCATTCACCATCCGGTGACTCTGGCCGAGCAGGCGGCGATGCTTGATCTGATCAGCGGTGGCCGGATGGATTTCGCTGCAGGCGGCGGCCATCCTCACAGCCGTGCTTACGAATGTTTCGGCGCGGATCATAAAACGACTCACGATATCGTGGCGGAAGGAATTGAGGTTATCCGCAAGGCCTGGACGGACGAGAAGCTCATCCATGAAGGCAAGTTTTTTAGAATCCCTGAAGTGATCGTCAATCCAAAGCCGGTGCAAAAACCACCGCCGCCGTTTTATATGGCAACGAGTTCGATTGATGGCGTGGAAGTGGCGGCTCGATTGGGCATCAATCTCTTCTTGCCGATTCATACGCGGACGCCGGAACAGGTGGCCGAATATGCGACCGCCTATTGGTATGGTTTGGCGGCACATAATTACGACCGCTATGGAAAGGAGTTGGGCCTGTTGGTACCGATGCATCTTGCCAAGACCACTGCCGAAGCGCGCGCCCGCGGCGAAGGTGGTATCATGAGCTACTTCAAAACCATCTCGGACTTGCGCGTTGATTATACGGACTGGCTTAACCGGTGCGGCGTCGAGCTGCCTTCGCGATTGCGTACTGCCGCAGGCGCAACCGTGAGTTATGAAACGGTTTGCGAGCGTCATGCAGTCGTTGGCGATTCCGTCTTGGCGATTGAAAGCCTGCGCAAACTCATAAAGCGTACCGCCGCGGGGCACATACTGCTATGGATGAACATCGGCAGCATTCCCCATGCTTCTGTTAAAGAATCGATGGAGCAATTCGCGGTGGAAGTGATGCCGAAACTATAGTCAAAGGTTATTGTTCAAAACCTTCAAATCGTTCAACCCTTTCTCTCCCCGCGAATGCGGGGAGGAAGACCAAACCGTGTTCTCAATCGGAACGTTTTGAACGGAGCGTAGCGGTTGAACGGCTTAAACGTTTTGAACCAGGAGAGGAATCATGGAAGAGCTTACTGAACAAAAATGCGTAGCCTGCCGCGTTGGGGCGCCATCGGTCACGCCTGAGGAGATCACTTTATTAAAGCCGCAAGTGCCCGACTGGCAGATCATCACCGAGGACTCGATTCCCAAGCTGGACCGGGAATTCAAATTCAAGAATTTCAAGGACGCCGTTGCTTTTACCGACGCTGTGGCCGCCGCCGCGGAAGAGGAGGGGCATCATCCGAGATTAACGACTGAGTGGGGCAAGGTGGCTGTGACCTGGTGGACGCACAAGATAAGAAATCTGCACCACAACGATTTCATAATGGCGGCGAAAACCGACGCGATCTACAAAAAATTCGAACATCCGTGAGGCGATTCTCGTTCCGATCGTTCTTTCGTATTTCATCGTCCGCGGACGGCTGCGTGGCAAGGTCAGCCTGAAGCGCAGGCGAAGAATCTCGGCTTTGCAGTAGGCACGGCATGCCGTGCCGCTACAATCCGAGGTACTTCGCGGTGTTTCTCCTGAGCGCAACCGAAGGGCTCAGCATGAGGCTCATGACCTTCCGCTTCTCGGGCCGGTGCCTTATGCCTATTCTGGTTTAAACTTGGGCATCCAGACTTCCGGCGAAATCTGCTCGAACACAACGGAAACCTTCATGCCGAGTTTTACGTCTTCAACCGGGCAGCCGACTATGTTAGTCGTCAGGCGCGGGCCTTCGTCGAGGTCCACCCACGCGACTACATACGGAATGTCTTTTTGAAAAGCCTGGGAGGAGCCGCGGCCGACGATCTGACGAATGACTGTGAACGAATAGACCTCGCCTCGGCCGCTCATGCCCGTCCATTCGACATCTTCGCTGCCGCATTCAAAGCACGACGGGCGCGGCGTCCATATCCAGGCGTTGCAATTTTTGCAGCGCTGCATCTTGAGCTCTTGTTGCGCCGCGGCTTCCCAGAACGGTTTTGCC
>DATACQ010000268.1:0-3903 GCA_036258955.1 Binatia bacterium | reverse complement strand
CGAGCGGATCGTGACCTTCTCATACTTTATTCCCAAGATGATCTCTTTAACCAGTTCAGATCTGCCCGTAGCAGAGGTGAACGCAGCCTTGTCCGACTGGTTACTCTTCAATCATGGGCGTCATATTCTCACCTTCGCGGGCTGGCTGGCGGCGCTCAGGGCTCTCTCGCTATCGGCCAGCAACGCCGCTAGAGATCCTATGATTACATTGTAAAGACTGAACGAGGTGAATCATGAAACTTTATTATAATCCCAAGAGCCGCGCCGTGATCTCCAAATCGATGCTTGACGAGTGCGGAGCCGATTATGAGATCGTACTCATCGATTTTGAGAAGCGAGAGAACAAGACTCCGGAATTTCTCAAAATAAATCCAACCGGTAAGTTGCCGGCGCTCGTGGATGGCGACTCCAAGATCTTCGAGGGCGCAGCCATCTGCCTCTATCTCGGTGATAAATTTCCCGAAGCGAAACTCGCGCCCCGGATCGGTGCCGCCGAGCGCGGTCGATATCTGTCGCTGATGGTTTATTCGACCGCGCAGCTCGAACCGGCCCTCGGCGATGCCATGTTCGGCGGGCAAACATCACCTCAACGCGGCTGGACTGATTTCGAGACCGCACGGAACGTGATTGAAGGCGAACTCGGCGACGGCCGTTACTTATTCGGCGACTGGTTCACCGCCGCCGACGTGATGATTGGTTCGATGTTCATCTGGAGGCGATTGCTCGGCGGCAACCCGGATCGGCCCAAGCTGGAGGCGTACGTGGATCGGCTTTTAGCGCGGGCGAAAGCGCCAAAGCTTGCTGGATAGTGCCTGCGCGCCAAACAGAGAGCAAATGGTATAATCGCCGCGGCCCTGCCGCTTGACTGATCGCTACACGCTCACGCAGTGTTGAGCATAACCGGCTACTGATAGAAGCTTAGGAACAAGACCCATGGCTGCGATCCGCAAGGAAATCCAAATCGATCGAAGTAAAGAGTCTGTTTGGGATGCGATTCGAGACGTTGGTGCTATTCACGAACGTCTCGTACGTGGGTTCGTTCTAGACTGCAAACGGGACGGTGATTGGCGAATCGTCACCTTCGCAAACGGAATGACCGTACGTGAGCTCATGTCGATGTGGACGACAATATCTGCCGGCACTCATGGTCGGCTCGAGACGAGTCCCTCACCCATCATAACGCATCCATTCAGGTTTTCTCAGAGGGACAAGGCAAATGTCGCGTGGTTTGGATAGCGGATTTGATGCCGAATGAAGCCGTCGAAGGTATTAGCGAAATGATTCAACAGGGTCTAAACGCAATGAAGCAAACACTTGAAGGCGGACCGCCCGAGCGTTAACCAACAGGATTCACTGAGTCGCCGATAGGCAACCAAGCACTCCTTTACTCAGATCGTTATCTCCGATTGGAGTAAAAGATGGCAGAAACAAAACAATTTATCTTGCGCGCTTCTGAGATCCGCAAGCGTGCAGAAAACTTTTCGCTCCGTGGAATCCGAAGTCTCACTTGATAGGGGTGCAACTTAGCCGCGCGCTCGGCTTGAAACGAGCGGCACTAAGAAGCGCAGCGATAAAACGAAATGGAAAGATCTGTTCAAGCAGGAGGTAATATGGCGATTGTTCTCGATCACACCATCGTGCCGGCGAAAGACAAGAACTCTTCGGCCAAGTTCTTCGCCGAGATTTTTGGATTGACCGTTACCCCCGGGCAGGGTCACTTCGCTCAAGTGCAAATCAACGACAGCTTGACCTTTGACTTTGCCGAAAATCCAGAACCTCAGCACCATCACTACGCTTTCCATATCGGCGAGGCGGAGTTCGATGCGATCTTCCGGCGTGTGAAGGCGAAGGAGCTTCCCTATGGCAGCTCCCCGTACAACCATACCGACGGTCAGATTTACACCCGACGAGGCGGGCGGGGCTTTTACTTTCAGGATCCTAATGGCCATTTGTTGGAAGTAATGACCGTGCCTGAAACCGGCAGTTAGCGCCTGGGCGTTCGGTATACTGACACACTCGAGGCTGGTTGGCGGAAAGCAGTCGGCAGAGGACAGGGCTGTCATTCGTCATAAGATGAAGGCAGCACTTCCAAGACAATTCAAATGAATAGGACGGGTGCTCCTTTGGTCTGGATCTTCACCGTAACGATGCCCGCGTGAGCTGCCCGGAATAGTGAAGGACTGTGGAGCTCGAAACACGGCGGCTTTCGTACTTAGCGCCCTATGACTGGGCTGCGGCTCTGGCGTTTCTCGCACGTCGTGCGATCGACGGAGTCGAGCAAGTCGAATCCGGCATTTATCGGCGGACTATCGGATGCAATGGTCTGAGTGGAACCATTGAGATCGCGCACGACCGAGAGAGCGCAGCGCTTCTCGCCACCGTTCGCGCACCCCGGGCGCTCGTCGGCGTCGCGATGGAACGATTGCGGTGTATGTTCGACCTAGATGCCGATCTCCAGGCGATCGAGGCGCATCTCGCCTGTGATCCGGCGATGGCGCAGCTAGTGCGTGCGCGGCCGGGGCTCCGGGTGTTTCGCGGCTGGGACGGATTCGAAGTGGCGGTGCGGTCGGTCATCGGTCAGCAGGTTTCTGTGGAACATGCACGACGACTAAACGGCACGCTGGCCTGTCGCTGCGGCAGCGACTTGTCACAGGGCTCCGGCGCGGCTCTGGGAAAGTTGTTTCCAACGGCGAGGCAAATCCTCGATGCCAATCTCGCCGGCATAGGTATGCCGAGTGCACGAGTCGCCACTCTCATAGCCATCGCCCGCGCAGCCACGGACAACCCGCGACTGTTTTATCGCGGAAGCTCCATGGATGAGACGATTTCGCGGCTTCGCTGCATTCGCGGCATCGGCGACTGGACGGCTCACTACATTGCGATGCGTGCCTGTGGTGAGCCCGATGCCTTCCCGGCCGGCGACGTTGGCCTTCTGCGGGGAGCAGCGGACGCAAAGGGACGCCGGCCCACGTCTAGTGAGCTGTTGGCGCTAGCCGAGCGGTGGCGCCCGTGGCGAGCCTATGCGGCGCATCAGCTATGGGCGCGCGACGAGGCAAACCGCGGCATCAAGAACATGAAAGCAGGCCAACGGCCGTGAGTTCATGACTCGCTGCCAGACCCTATAACAGCGTGCCTGAGGCTGATTTCTAGGTAATAAAGATGATTCGCGCGGCATCGCGGGTTAAGGCCACACACGAGTCGATTTACTTCGCCACGGCCGAATGCTCGCTGGGTTCGGTTCTTGTGGCGGCCGCCACGCAGGGCATCTGTGCGATCCTGCTCGGAGATAATCCAGATGCTTCAATGCGAGAGGTTAAAACCTACTTTCCCAGCGCTCAGCCCAAAGGAGATGGAGATCACGGAGAGTTCGAGGGTTTGTTGACCAAGGTTGTTGGTCTGATCGAGACGCCGTCACGCGCTCTCGATCTCCCCCTCGATGTGCGGGGGACACTCTTCCAACAGCGTGTCTGGCAAACATTGCGCGAGATTCCCGCGGGGGTGACGGCAAGCTATGGCGCGATCGCCGAGCGTATCGGCGCACCACAGCACGCGTGCGCAGTTGGGCAAGCTTGCGCAGCCAACATTATCGCGGTCGCCATCCCCTGCCACCGCGCCGTGCGAAAGAACGGGGCGCTCGCGGGCTACCGCTGGGGCCTGGCGCGCAAGCGTGCGCTACTCGAACGCGAAGCACGGGCATCGGGGCAGCAATACAAGAGTACTCCTCATTAGACGCAAAACGCGTTTGCGTAAGTAAATAGCGATTCGCATCCTTGAAGCACTCGGTCATTCGTTAAACGATGGATAAGATAAAGGTCTGAAGCACCTGAGCAAACTTCCAGCAATTATCTTGGAGGAAAACCATGGCGATCGAACTCTATTGGGGCAGCGGCAGTCCTTTTGCTT
>DATACQ010000267.1:0-4228 GCA_036258955.1 Binatia bacterium | reverse complement strand
AATTCGCCAGCTAAAAATTTTCGCCTCTTCAGTCCGGACGAGAACAATTCAAACCGCTGGCAGGACGTGCTCGAAGTTACCAACCGCGCATGGGTTGCGGAGCGTTTCGATTACGATGACAAGCTTGCGGCGGACGGGCGCGTCATGGAGATGCTCAGCGAGCATCAGTGCCAGGGATGGTTGGAAGGCTACCTATTGACCGGCCGCCACGGCTTTTTCTCCTGTTATGAAGCTTTCATTCACATCATCGATTCGATGTTTAACCAGCACGCCAAATGGTTAAAGGTGTGCAACGACATCCCCTGGCGCAGGCCCATCGCATCGCTCAACTATTTGTTGTCCTCCCATGTGTGGCGGCAAGATCACAACGGCTTTAGCCATCAGGACCCCGGCTTCATCGATCACGTGGTCAATAAGAAGGCGGAGGTTGTCCGGGTCTATCTCCCGCCCGATGCCAACTGTCTGCTCTCCGTAACGGATCACTGTCTGCGCAGCCGCAACTACGTGAACGTGATCATTGCCGGCAAACAGCCGGCTCCGCAGTGGCTTGACATGGATCAAGCGGTCAAGCACTGCACCGCCGGCATCGGTATATGGGAGTGGGCAAGCAACGACCGCGGCAGTGAACCTGATGTCGTCATGGCGTGCTGCGGCGACGTGCCGACTTTGGAAACTCTGGCGGCGGTGGAGCTGATGCGCGGTTACATCCCCCAACTAAAGGTCAGAGTCATCAACGTCGTCGACCTGATGACGTTGCAATCGCCCCACGAGCACCCCCACGGTTTGAGCGACAAAGACTTCGACGCGCTGTTTACGAAAGACAAGCCGATCATTTTTGCTTTTCACGGCTACCCCTGGCTGATCCATCGCCTGACCTACCGGCGTACCAACCATGACAATCTGCACGTGCGGGGCTACAAGGAAGAAGGGACCACGACCACGCCTTTCGACATGTGCGTGCTGAACGACATCGACCGTTACCATCTGGTGCAAGACGTGATCGACCGGCTGCCCCAACTGGGCGCGCGGGCCGCCTATGCAAAGCAAGCGATTCGCGACGCGCTCATCGATCACAAGGAATACATCTACGAGCACGGCGAGGACGCCCCGGAGATCAGCGGCTGGACATGGGGACATAAAAAACCATCCGGCCGGCTCGAATCCACGGAAAGCGATAATATTGACACCGGAGTCGAAGCGCCTGTGCGAAACTGATCACTTGCGCCATCAGTGAAACTCATGGAGGAATACGCGGAATGAAGACCAAAGCAGCCATTGCCCATGAGGCGGGAAAGCCGCTCGAAATAGTCACCGTGGACCTCGATGGACCGAAGGCCGGCGAGGTACTGGTGGCAATCAAAGCGTCGGGCGTGTGTCACACCGATGAGTTCACGCGCTCGGGCGCCGACCCCGAAGGGCTGTTCCCGGTAATATTCGGACACGAGGGCGCGGGGATCGTCGAGGACGTCGGGGCCGGGGTGACCACGGTCAAAAAGGGCGATCACGTCATTCCGCTCTATACGCCCGAATGCCGCCAATGCAAATCGTGTCTGTCGCGCAAGACCAATCTCTGCACGGCCATTAGAGAAACCCAGGGCAAGGGCGTGATGCCGGACGGCACCAGCCGTTTCTCAATAGCGGGCAAAAGGATTCACCACTACATGGGCTGCTCGACGTTCTCGAACTACACGGTGTTGCCCGAGATCGCCGTCGCGAAGATTCGCGAGGACGCGCCGTTCGAGAAGGTCTGTTACATCGGCTGCGGCGTGACCACCGGCATCGGGGCGGTAATCAACACGGCCAAAGTGGAGCCCGGCGCGAACGTAGTGGTTTTCGGCCTCGGTGGGATCGGCTTAAACGTGATCCAGGGCTCCCGAATGGCGGGCGCGAACAAGATCATCGGCGTGGACATCAACCCGCGCCGCCAGGCGCTGGCGGAGAAGTTTGGTATGACGCAGTTCGTCAATCCGAAGGAGGCCGGCGCCGATCTCGTGCAGCATCTCATCGCGCTAACCGATGGCGGCGCAGACTATAGCTTCGAGTGCGTCGGTAACGTAGACTTGATGCGCCAGGCGCTGGAGTGCTGTCACCGCGGCTGGGGCGTCTCGGTCATTATCGGCGTGGCCGGGGCCGGTCAAGAAATCAGGACCCGGCCGTTTCAGCTCGTCACCGGGCGAGTGTGGAAGGGCACCGCCTTCGGCGGCGCGCGCGGCCGCACCGACGTGCCGAAGATCGTTGATTGGTATATGAGCGGCAAAATCAACATTGACGATCTCATTACTCATGTGATGCCCCTCGAGAAAATCAACGATGCATTTGATCTTATGCACAAAGGCGAATCGATCCGTTCCGTAATAACATTTTGACCGAATTAGCAACGTCCGGCGTACGCGCCGGGCCAACTCATTGCGTTTTGATCGCAATGTCTGGTTCAAGTCGTTTAAATCGTTCAAGCCGTTCAATCCCCCACTTGATCCTCCCGCGTCGTGGGGGAGGATAGACGTTTGAAATGATCGCAACGATTGAGAGATTCAAATAGCTTATGCTCGAAACCCTGAGCCGGCATCGCTGCTTTGGTGGCGAAGTGGGTTTTTACCGGCACGACTCTGCTGCTACTGCATGTTCTATGCGGTTTTCGGTCTTCACGCCAGCGCAGGCGGAGAACGCGCGAGTTCCGGTGCTCTATTATCTGGCAGGCCTTACCTGCACCGAAGAGACTTTCATGATCAAAGCCGGCGCGCAGCGGTTCGCGGCCGAGCTCGGCCTGATGCTCGTCGCGCCGGACACCAGTCCCCGAGGCGTTAACCTGCCCGGAGACAGCGACGGTTGGGACTTCGGCATTGGCGCGGGGTTTTATCTGGACGCCACGCAGGAGCCCTGGTCGCGCCACTTCCGCATGTACTCTTATGTCGTTTCCGAGCTGCCCGCGCTCATCGAATCGCACTTTGCCGCACATGCCGAGCGCGTGGGAATCTTCGGCCACTCGATGGGCGGCCACGGCGCGCTCGTCATCGCGCTCAGGAACCCGCAACAGTTTCGGTCGATTTCGGCGTTTGCGCCCATTGCGGCGCCGAAGCATTGTCCCTGGGGCGAGAAGGCGTTTTCAAACTATCTCGGCCACGACCGCCACACTTGGAACGAATATGACTCGACCGAGATCATCTTGAAAATCAAGGATGCACCCGCGCGGCCGCCGATTCTCATCGATCAGGGCAGTGCCGACCAGTTTCTCGAGACCCAACTGCACCCGCACCTGTTGGAACAAGCCGCAAGAAAAGTCGGATATCCATTCACTCTCCGCCACCAGCCCGGTTACGATCATAGCTACTACTTCATCTCCACTTTTGTCGAAGATCATCTGCGCCATCACGCACGGATACTGAAGAGCAGCAACTAAAGTTCAAGGTGGAGCGATTCTGCTCTTGCCAGCAGGACCCGGAACGGCACACGCTTTTATCGCTTGAAAGTTGAACCGGCAAACAGCGGGTCGGCTTGCCACGACCGTTTCAGGTTGATCAGCAGCTTGTGATCGGCAACAGCCCTTTCGCTTGACATCTCTTCCCTCGGTTTTGCACTTGATTGGCTGCCCTATAGTTATAGGCTGAAGGAAAACCCAAATGCACAGCGAAAATACTTTAGCGAGATCAGAACGTCCCAAAGTCATCATCGTAGGCGGCGGCTTTGGCGGTCTGTATGCCGCCAAAGCGTTGTCTAACAAACCCGTGGACGTCACTCTCATCGATCGCAAGAACCACCATACTTTCCAACCGTTGCTGTACCAAGTCGCGCTGGCAGTGCTCTCGCCCGGCGAGATTGCGGCCTCGCTCCGTCACATTCTGCGCAAGGCGCGCAACGTCAAAACTCTACTCGGGGAAGTTGGCGGGTTCGATATTGAGGCGCGACAAGTCAAAGTAACAGGAGGCGCGAGACTCAACTACGACTATCTCATTGTCGCTGCCGGAGCGCGTCACGCTTACTTTGGGCACGACGCCTGGGAGAGCGACGCGCCTGGCCTGAAGACCATTGAAGACGCCGTGGAGATTCGCCGGCGTTTGCTGCTCGCGTTCGAGAAAGCGGAGCGCGCAGCGCTCCTGACCGGCAAACATGAACCCCTCACGTTCGCGGTCATTGGCGGCGGCCCGACGGGGGTAGAACTGGCGGGAGCCATTGCCGATCTTGCGCGTATGGTTTTGGCAAAAGATTTCAAAGCGATCGACACAACCAAAAC
>DATACQ010000266.1:0-1743 GCA_036258955.1 Binatia bacterium | reverse complement strand
GTCCATAAACCAGGGACGTTTTATTGATAACCCCGGATTCCTTCATCTCCAGCCACAAGTCGTTACCCTCACGGGTGCGCTCGCCGACGCCGCCAAATACCGAAAAGCCGCCATGCTTCATGGCGACATTGTTGATAAGCTCCATTAATATCACGGTCTTGCCGACACCGGCACCGCCAAACAGACCGATCTTTCCGCCGCGGGCATACGGCGCCAGCAAGTCGACGACTTTGATGCCGGTTTCAAGAGCTTGAACTTTGGTTTCCTGATCGACGAATTCCGGAGTTGGCCGATGAATAGGATATGATTTCTTCGCATTCACCGGACCATTGTCATCCACCGGCTCGCCGATAACATTGAGAATTCGTCCCAGGGTTTCCTCGCCGACAGGCACCGTAATCCCCGTTCCCGTGTCCATGACATCCATGCCCCGCACCAAACCCTCGGTTGTATCCATGGCAATACAGCGAACTGTGTTTTCACCCAGGTGCTGCGCCACCTCAAGCACGAGATTCCATTGTTCCTGGTCGATGGCCGGATTGCTGACTTTTAACGCATTGTAAATCGACGGCAGCGAACTATTGGAAAATTCGACGTCAATAACCGCTCCCAGAACTTGGGTGATCCTTCCCATGCTCATAACTAAGGCTTCCTCCGTTCGTTCCTCACTTCAACGCTTCCGCCGTCCCAACGATCTCCATCAGCTCTCGGGTAATCGAAGCTTGTCGCGCTCGGTTCATCTGCAGCGTCAAGCTGCCCATCATTTTCGAAGCATTCGTGGTCGCAGAATCCATGGCGGTCATGCGCGCGCCATGTTCGCTCGCAGTCGCCTCCAGTAGCGCCCGCTGAATCTTTATCTCGGTAATCTTCGGTAAAAGGCTCGATAAGAGCTCGTCAGCTCCCGGCTCATAAAGGTACTCTGTTAGTTGCTCCGGTTCTTGGCTTTCAACCAAGTCCACCGGTAAAACCTTCTCCAGTGTCGGCACTTGCGATAACGCCGAACGGAAATGGCTATAAAGTAGATAAACGGCATCGGTCTCGCCATCGACGAAACGTGTAATCAGCCTCTCGGCGATTACTGCGGCTAGCTCTTCGGCCGGGGTCGCTAGAAAATTCAAATAGCGCTCTCCGGTTTCGCCCCGCCTGCGGCGATAGTAGTCCGCCCCTTTACGCCCGACCAAAGCCAGCGATATCTCCTTGCCATCACCGTGCGTGCGGATGAAGGCTTCGGCGGCGCGAACGAGATTTGCGTTATAACCGCCGCACAAACCGCGATCCGAAGTGACAAGCACCAACTCAATGCGTTTTTCTTCACGGGTAGCCAGTAGCGGATGGGCTGCTCGCGAAACCCGTGCAGAAAGATTAATTAAAATATCATTCATTTTGTCCGCATAGGGTCGCGCCAGCAGCGCCGCTTCCTGGGCTCGGCGCAGCTTGGCGGCAGAGACCATCTTCATCGCTTTTGTGATCTGCTGCGTATTGCGAATCGAAGTGATCCGTTTACGAATGATTTTCAGGGTCGCCATTACGGTTTGAAAGAAAGCTTAAACTCTTCCAGCACCTTCATGGTTTTGGCGCGTAGGTCCGCATCCATCTCCCGCTTCTTGAGAATATCGGCGAAGACATCGGGGTACTTCGATTCAACGAATGAGAACAGCTCTTGTTCGTATTTCTTGATCGCCGTCAACGGGAGATCGTCAATAAAGCTATTAGTCCCGGCGAAAATAATCAACACCTGCTTCT
>DATACQ010000265.1:0-3012 GCA_036258955.1 Binatia bacterium | reverse complement strand
CGGCACTGAGGTTCGTGAGTGCAAAGAACCATTGAATTCCGGCCCGCAGCGTAAAGACGACTGCGGAAAACGACTGCCGGGATGCCGTTTAAGAGCTTGGCAGCCGATAGGCCAGTACGGGGCAGCTTTCGCCGTGGTTCTGTACGTGTGCCCATTGATCGGCTGCACGATCTTTGGCACGACCTGTTAACCTCTGCCAGTAGAGCAGTCGATCCGGTCCTTTGCTCAGGACGCAGTAACGCCGCTGTACTCCCACTAGAACCCGGGGCCTGCCCCTCCTGAAGCAGCCTTGGGAAACTTCGTTGGCTCCTCTGCCCTCTCGGTCTCCGGTTTTTCGAGCGACACAAGCAAATCATGATATAGCGGCACTCGTGAAGCAGCCGCTAACTCCCCAGCACTCCTGCGAGCTTAAACTCCGCGCGCTCAGGGTTACCAGCATTCCCCGACTGGTACGCAACGGCGCTTAATTTGTTGTTCCCTAAGCCTCTCTTCGACCAGCCGAGCGCTGGCTCTTAAGTCATACCTTCTTTCGGCGATGCATATTGAAGAGGTGTTTTTCTTCACCTCAGCGGAGGCGTCCCCAGAGCTACAGCGAAGCAAAATCGCGCTGATTACACATGCAAGAAGTACTTACCTTTATTTCGGCTTTGCTCCTTCTCTGGAATACAACCTTACCTGGTATAGCCCAGTTTACCGGATTCTTTATCGGGGTTGGTTTGAGTTCTTGGATAGTAGACGAGTTTTTCACCAACGATTGATCACCCACTCGCCCGGATCGATCACATCGAGTAAGCCTCTTCAGTCAGCGCAAGAGAGCCTTCGGTCTGGACTCTCGGCTTGCGGGTGTAATTTCAACCCAAGACTCTAGGCAGGCTAGTTGACGTTACACTTGATCACGTTTCCGACGTTCGATTGGGGACTAGCATTTCCCTAAACGGAGGGTCACATCTTAGGGGAAACAGCCAGCGTCTCTCGCCTATTCATTTTGCAAATAACTCGAGCCATTTGAGGAGCTCGGCTGCTGCCAAATTCCGCACACTGGGATGATCGGTGTCGAGCACGACGTAGCGGTTTAACGGATGAGGCGGAACCGAATCGAACATTGCCTTCGATTCTGGATAAAATGGATCGGCGGTGCCGATAACCAAAAGCACAGGGATCGCCTTTGGAATTCTTCTTACGTTCTTGGTTATCGCCCCGAGACCGTCCGGTTCGAAATAGGACAGGTAAGTGCTCGCCGCAACTTTGATCGACCTCGGCTGGCCCTGATTAAAGTCGTCGAAGGACGCGAACTCCGCACCTCGGTTTGCCGCAACCATGCTTCTCGCCCGCTCTAGGCTAGGCCGCACCCGTTTGCCCATTCCGCGCTCGGGAAAATGGCCCGGCGATAAAATCACCAGCCCATCGAGGTCAAAGCCTGATGAGGCATAGGCGACCGCCGCGTTTGAGCCCATGCTATGCCCGCACACGATAACCCGTCTGGCGCCATTTGCGCGCAGATGGCTGACGTGCGATTCGATTTCCTTAAGCGCCGCCGGATAGTCAACGTCGTACAAGCGGCGGCCGGACCACGCCATTTCCGCATTGTTCACCAGATATCGCCGTGACTCCAACTCGCGGGCGAGCGGGACCATGTTGTTGACGGATCCCCACTTGCCGTGCATCAGAACAATGCCGATGTCGGCAGACGCGGCCGCAACAGTATGAGCGACGAGTGCTGCTACGAGCGCAAGAACTACGGCACAAACGACCCGTTTCACAGGGACCTCCAACATCTTTTACTTTATTTTCAATCGGCGGCGGAACAAGTGCCGAATGTCTGGATGATTATAGCAGACCGGATGGGATGCGAAGGATAGGCATGCGAGATGCGCTGGCGACGTTGACTTTCTGGGGACTGTTCCGATAGCTTGCTCACTATCGCCCGCCGAGTGCAGACTTTGTGGAAGGAGAGTCTTATGACCGCCAAGATCAGACACGCCGCAATTTACACGCAGAACCCCGATCGGATGATCACGTTCTATGAAAAGATTTTCGGCATGAAGAGAATCACCACGGCGCTCACCGAGCAAAACCGCGGTCATATCAGTGATGGCGTCGTTGGTCTCGCGGTGCTGGCGCGGCGCCCGGCAATCCCGGGAGGGCTGGATCACTTCGGCTTTGAGGTCGATGACATCGGCGTGGTGGTACAAACAATTAGAGAAAAGTATCCGAAGATACTCATCACTAAAGGTTTGGAGCGGGTGCCGTTTGCTGTCTTCCGAAGCCACGATCCAGCCGGCGCCCAGTTCGACATTTCCGAGCGGTCAAATCCCAAAGTGCGCGAGGGTTACACGGAAGACGGCTGGGATCAGCCGCGGCACGTAAACCACGTCGTCGTTCGAGCTGCGGAGCCTTCTCAAGTGGCCGAGTTTTACGAAAATGTTTTTGGGCTCTTCGAAGTGAAGGAGCCGCCGCTCGGCGACGCCGTGTGCCTGAGCGACGGCAAAATAAGACTGCTGATACACCCGACCACGGACCATTCCTACGTGACCATGAGACAAGGGCTCGATCACATCGGCTTCAAAGTCGAAAGCGTGGCAGCAGTGCAAAGAGATCTCCAGGACATTACGCTGTCTGCTCCCGGATCGGCTCCCAAAGACATCGGCGGCGGCCTGTTCGGCCACATCACCAAGAAGGACATGGAAGCTTGCAAGATCGGCACCTACGCGCTGTCCGACCCCGATGGCGTGGTGCTGGATATTTCCGAAAACTAGGTCCGCATTATTCATGGTCGGGGAAACTTGCGCACCGTGTTCAGTCCGAGGAAACAGGCCTCGAAGAGAGCGGACACGGAAATGAGTCTCGGGTCTCGCGTTTAGAGTCTCGGGTTAGTTAAAAACACTAGACTCGGGACTCTAGACCCTAGACCCGTTATGGCGGCGATCGGAGAGGCTTGCTTCTCGGACGCAATCTCGTGAATAGTCCAGGCTAGTGTTCTCGACTTTGATGGCCGGGACTTGCAATTGTGTC
>DATACQ010000264.1:0-2163 GCA_036258955.1 Binatia bacterium | reverse complement strand
CGCTACGGAAGGTTTGCCCCTCCCCTCCGCATCAAGACCAACTGCGGAATCGGGGGTCAAGCAAAAGTAATCATTGCTTGAAGGAGCGTAGGTTATGATCACTTGAGGTGAGAGCCTAAACTCTCATCAATATCGCCAATGCGGGCCGCCCGTTCGCCTCCGCCACCGCCGCTGCGTACATGGCGACCTGACGTCGATAAGCCGACTCGTTGCCGCGAAATTCTTCGTCACTCTTAAAATCCACTACCGTCCAGCCCTCTGCCCCCTCAAAGGCGAGATCGATAACTCCTTCAATGAGAGAGCCGTCGCCCTTTCGCCATGCAATCGGTACCTCACGACGGCATCGACCTTCCAGCGCGGCGCGGCGAGCTTCGTCGAATAAAGCATGCGCGAGCGCAGCACAGGCTGCCTCTGATGCGGCAGCGATCTCTTCTTGAGTTGCCCCCAGTATGCGGCCGTGAATGGCTGCGAGGCTTTGAACCGTGCTTGCGTCACCGTCCAGCGGCACGCTTGCAAGCACCGCGTGCACCAGCGCGCCGAAGCGGCGGCCCGACGGCCGCTGGGCTGGCCGGCGCAACTCGACGATCTGCACCGGCGAATGCTTCACATACGCCGCCTCATCAGTGCCGGCTTTCGCCTCCTCGGTCACTGTGCGAACCGAGACCGAACTTTGGCTGCCGTTAGCAACGGCGCATTCGCGCTGCGCGCGCCACGTTTTGTAACTTGCAAGTCCCGACTCGACAATCTCGGGCGCGACGTCTTTTACGATCAGTTCGGGGCGGCGGATACCAAGCGGTGCCTCGGCCCCAAGCTTCAGCGCGCGCGGATCCCACCAGACGACGGAGAATTCGGCGTCTTCTTGTCTTTGAAAACCACCACCGCCTTCAGAGACATCGAGCTTACGCGCGTGCAGCCCGGGACAGACCGTATTTCTTCCCGCAGCGCTGCCACCCGGCCGCACCAAAACCGAATCTTTCGATTTGAACTCCGCACATCCGGCCGGTTGCACTTGTTGCTGCCGTGCCCCGAGAGGCGGGTAAATTGCCGCGTTCAACGGCTGAATCCATCCGTCGCGCTCTTCATCGCCCACAGCCGGCAGCACCAGCAAGTCCCGGGAGCGAGTCGCCGCCACGTACGCGACGCGCACACCCTCCGCCTCGTCGCGCCTGAGTTCCTCGTCTTCGTGCGCAAGCAAATCGTACGGCGCGCAGCCGGCGAGGCGTATCGCGCACATCCGGCGCCCCGCATCGAGATAACGGCTGGCGGCGGATGCGCGCAACCTCGCGGTCATATCCGCCAGAATCACCACCGGAAACTCGAGCCCCTTGGCTTTGTGGACGGTCATGAGGCGCACGCCGTCGCTACCTTCCTCGAGGATCGGCGCTTCCCCGGCTTCGCCGCTCTCCGCCTGCTCGCGCAGCTCTGCGATAAAGCCGCGAAACGAAATGCCGCCTTCCGCTTCATAGCGGCGCGCCAGATCGATCACGTGAGCTACGTTGGCCAGCACCTGCTCACCGCCATGCTCGAGCGCAAACCCGACATGCGCGCGCGTGGTTTCCAGTAATGCCGCGATGGTCGTGGCGACGGGCACGCGATTGCGCGCACGATGAAGCTCCTGCAGGCGGCTCAGGGCAGCAACGATCGGGGCGAGGCTTTCGGGAAATTCATTTGGAAGACGAAACGGATGCAAACGACCGATCTTGTGGCGATACTCCAAAAGCTCTTCGTCCCCAACAGCGAAGAGCGAGCCGCGTAACGTGGCAAACACCGAAAGCTCGTCCTCCGGCCACTCGATAGCAGCCAGCGCGGCACGCAATGTCTCGATCTCGGCGCGGTTATGAAACGAGCGGCCGCCCACCAGCAGATGCGCAATGCCGCGCGCTTCAAGCGCCTCGACATACGGCCGCGTCATATCTTCCTGGAAGCTCGTGAAACGGCGGAATAGCAGACAAATATGGCGCGCCTGAACCGCCACGAGGCGTTCGCTCTCGCCAGGCCTGAACCCGCGAGCCGCCGTTGGCATTAAAAATTCCGCGATCTCTCCCTTTGAAAAAGAAAGATCGAGCGGGATTTGACGAGCGGATGTAATTCGGTTTCTGTGGAGGTTCTTCGTCTCCGCTGACGTTGAGTCACGCGCCGCTAGGGCCGATTTATCTTTTATCT
>DATACQ010000263.1:0-5902 GCA_036258955.1 Binatia bacterium | reverse complement strand
GATAGCGTAGTGTCCCTGAAGTTCAAAAGCATACAATCCCGCAAGGCCGCGCTGCTCGCATTATTGCTGTCGCTCAGCGCTGGCCAAAGCTGCGCGCCCCGTGCCGTTTATCGCCCGCCGGTGCCGCCGCCGACCCGCGCTCCCTTACCCACTCCAGCGCCACCACCAACGCCGCCGCCGGTTCAGGAGCCGGCTCCTCAGCAGCTTCCCGCTGAGCCCACGATTAAGGAGCAGGACCTGCCCGGCAGCGAAAGCAAGAGCGCTCGCGTCTTGAAGGAGCCTTTGACTCCATGGCCGCCGGCGGCCCCCGCCCAACCCGAGTTACCATCGCCGCTTCCCGATGATAGCTCGCTTCTCGCCAAGATTACCGCGAGCACGCTGCCGCAGAGAGCTGCATCACTTAGGCTCACTGAAGAGGGGCGAAAGCTCATCGACGGTGGCGCTCCGGGAAAAGGATTGCCCCGTTTGGAACAGAGCATCGCGATCGATTCTACTAATCCTTACAGCTACTTCTATTTGGCTAAGGCGCATCACAAGCTCGGGAGACACAAGGAATCCCTGAGTTTTCTCGACGTGGCTGAATCCCGCTTGGCTGGCGAGCCGTACTGGCTTGCCGAAGTACACGCGCTCAGAGGCGAAAATTTTCGCGCGCTGGGCATGGTGGACCGAGCTGAAGCGAGCTACAGCAAAGCGCTGAGCATCAACCCGGGAAACCGCACAGCGGGCGAAGCGGTTTCCCGGCCCGAAACCAACCCTGTTGCCGCGCCGCGCTGACCTGCAAATGTTAGTTCTCGGGGTTGAAACCTCCTGTGATGACACGGCGGTGGCGGTTTTGCGCGATGGGCGCGAAATCCTCGCAAATGTCGTCTCCTCGCAAGACCATGTGCACGGTCCTTACGGCGGTGTCGTTCCGGAGCTGGCGTCACGCCAACACGTAGAGAACATCGTGCCGATCGTAGACGCAGCACTGCAAAATGCCGGAGTGAAGCTTCCCGACATTGGAGGCATCGCTGCCACTTACGGCCCGGGACTGGTGGGCTCGTTGCTGGTGGGGCTCTCCATGGCCAAAGGACTTTCCTATCGCTGGGGCATTCCCTACGTCGGCGTCAACCACTTGGAAGCGCATCTGTTAGCGATCCAACTGGAGCAGCCGGTGCAGTTTCCCTACATCGCTTTGCTCGCATCCGGTGGCCACACCTTGCTTTATCGTGTCGGCGGCGTCGGGCAGTATCTTTATCTGGGTGGCACGCGAGATGATGCGGCTGGCGAAGCTTTCGACAAGGTGGCCAAGATGCTGGGGCTTGGCTATCCAGGGGGGAAGATCATTGATGATTTGGCAAAGAAGGGCGACCGCACCGCGATCCGTTTCCCGCGCGCGCGCTTTAGAAGAAACAGCTATGAATTCAGCTTTAGCGGCATCAAGACTGCCGTCTGGCATTATTTAAAATCCGCGCCCGTCATGCGTCAGGAGGATATCGCCGCGAGCTTTCAGGAGGCGGTGGTGGACATGCTAGTAGAACCTGCGCTCAGGGCGGCGCGCGCCAACCGTGCGGAGCGCCTCGTGCTCTCAGGCGGAGTGGCGGCCAACAGCCGGCTTCGCGAGAAGATGAAAGAAAAAGCCGGCGCGGAAAAAATCGAGACGTTCTTCCCGGCCCCCAAATTCTGTACGGACAATGGCGCGATGATTGCCCTTACCGGGTATGAGTGGCTGAAGCGCGGGCGCCGCGATGATTATCGGCTAAACGCTGACGCCGACCTGACGCTGTAGCACGCTGCCTTCGGCAGTTTCGTGTTTCGAGTTCCGAGTTTTGGAGTTTAACCTGAAACCCGAAACTTGAAACCCGAAACCATTTGATTGCGCCTCGCCTTTGCAGCTTTTGGCAGCCTGCGTGCAAATAGTTACGACGGTCGTCTTAACTCGCCCCCTGGCTAGAACTGCGAAAGTTCATAGCACAACCTAAAAAGCGATGACTCTGTACGAAGAAGTGCGCGAGGCGCTGCGCGATGCCAACTTCAGGCCGCGCAAGAGACTTGGCCAGAATTTTTTGGTTCATGAGCGGGTGATCGACGTGATTCTCCGGCTCCTTGATTTGAACGAAGCTGATGAAGTTCTGGAAATCGGCCCCGGGCTCGGTTTCCTGACCCGACGTTTGGTTGCGCTTGCCGGAAAGGTATACGCGGTCGAAGTAGATCGTTACCTGTTTGAGCGGCTTCGGCAGGGGCCGCTGGCTCTTTCGCCGCGTCTTCAGCTGGTGCACGGCGATATCCTCGCGATTGCCCTCGATGAAATCCTTCCACGAAAAAAGATCAAACTTGCCGCTAATCTGCCCTACAGTATTTCGACGCCTGTGTTTTTTCGTTTGCTTGAAGCGCGCGAACATTTCTCGACATTAGTTTTGATGGTACAGAAGGAAGTGGCCGACCGGATCGCCAGCGGGCCGGGAAGCAAATCCTATGGAACTCTATCGGTGTTTTGTCAGGTGCACGGACGCATCCTCGAAAAGGTGCCGGTAGCCCCCGAGGCGTTCTCGCCGAGGCCGAAGGTCCGGTCGATGATCTTGAAAATCGAGCTGCTGCCGGAACCCCGTCTTGCGCGGGCAGACATGCCGGTGCTGCGCGAGCTACTGCGCGCGGCTTTCGGCCAAAGAAGAAAGACGCTTGGAAAGACGATGACAATTTGGCTAAAGAAGACGCGCGAGGAGATCGAAGGTTTCTTGTGGCGCCACAATATCGATCCAAAACGGCGCGGCGAAACCTTGACGGTCGATGAGTTTGTCGATCTGACGCATTCGTTGAGCGCTTCCGGACTTTTGCCCACCGCCCAATAAATGCAACACGTGCAAGCCGGTCAAGCGTTGGGAACGATTGGAACGCTTGGAAGAAATGAACTTATCTAACCATGCCCGAACTTCCTGAAGTTGAAACTGTCTGCCGCAGCCTACGGCCGCATCTCTTGCGCCGGACGATTAGGCGCGTGCGGGTTCTCGAGCCACGGCTGCGCGTTTTGGTTAACGAGAGACGTCTTGAGTCGCTCGCCGGCAGACGGGTCGATGAGATCTCGCGTGTGGCCAAATACATACTGCTGAGCTTGTCGGACGGCCGTGTTTGGGTTTTTCATTTGGGCATGTCGGGCAAACTGGTTTGCGTAGCGCCCGACACAGCGCGACAAAAGCACGATCACATCATAGCCGAATTGGACGGCGGCGTTGAGCTGCGCTACCACGACCCCCGTCGTTTTGGCTTGTCTGTAGTGACTAAACGCGATCGGCTTCATCATTTGCCGCAACTCCGGCACGTTGGTTTGGATCCGTTCGATCCGTCCTTGGACGCCGAGTATCTTTTTCGCTTCACACGAAGGTCTGAGCGGCGCATCCGAGATCTGCTTCTCGATCAACAAATAATCGCCGGGCTCGGCAACATCTACGCCAACGAAATTCTATCGATGACCGGCATCAAGCCGACGACGCGCGCTTGTCGCCTGACGCGCAAACAGGTGGCAACTCTCGCGGCGGCAATTCCCAGGCTGTTGGCCGACGCGATTCGTTGGTGCGGCACCTCGTTTTCGGACTACCGCGATGCCGATGATCGATCCGGGGAGTTTCAGAATCATCTGCGCGTATACGACCGAAACGGAGAAAAGTGCCGTGTTTGTCCTGCCCTCATCAAACGGGTCGCGTTGGGAAATCGCAGCGCGTATTACTGCCCGGCCTGCCAGCAATGAAAGAAGCCAGTAGGCTTGACTACCGACGAGATGACAACCCTGCTTCATCTCCTCCGGGACGAGACGGTGCCGCAGCGTTATGCCAAGGCGCGGCCGAGGAATGTCGTCTATAGCAACGCGCATAGCGCATGGCGCGCGGCGCATATCCGGAACGCTTTGCGCTTCGCGCTTAGCGCTTTGCGACCGGACGGTCATTTTCCGATCTAATGCTGCTTGCGCCGCTGCGCCATCGCGATTACCGCGTCTTCTGGATCGGCTTGCTTTTGTCCAGCATCGGCAGCCAATTCACAACCGTCGCCATTGCGTGGCAAATCTACGAGCTGACTAACTCGCCATTGCAGCTAGGGCTCATGGGCTTGGCGCGCGGCGTACCGCAAGTTGCCATGTTGCTTTTCGGTGGACTATTAGCGGACGCCGTCAATCGCCGCAAGGTGATCCTGTGCACGCAGTCGATTCTCTTTGTGGTTTCGGGTTTGCTGGCGCTTTCCACATTTGGCGCCAAGACAACTCCGCTGATCCTTTATGCAGCGACCATAGCCTTAGCGGTTTTCAATTCTTTGGAAGCGCCGGCGCGCCATTCAATCGTGGCAAATCTGGTTCCACGAGAAGATCTCGCGGCGGCGATGGCAATCTACAACTCCCAACGGCACGTCGCGATGATAGCTGGACCGGCGCTCGCCGGTGTTATGCTCGGTCTGTCCGGACCGGCGATCTGCTATGCGATTGACGCCGCTTCCTGGCTGATCATGTTTATCGCAGTATTGGCTATTCGCGCTCCATTGCCGGAAGGAGAGGGGCGGCGGGCGGTCTCGCTTGAATTTTTGCGTGCCGGTTTCAGATTCGTGTTGAAGCACGCGGTGATCTTTCCACTGCTGATGATGGATTTCGGTGCCAACGTCTTTGGCACCGTGCGCGCGTTGTTGCCCGTATTCGCAAAAGATATTCTCGCCGTCGGACCCGAAGGACTCGGGATCCTTTACGCGGCTGCTGCTTTCGGCTCCTTGCTGGGCGCCGTCGCTTTAAGCTTCGTTCACAGGCTCAGGGGATTTGGCAGATGGATTCTGGCTGGCGTGGCGATTTATGGGCTTTCGATTGTCTTGTTCGGCATATCTGATCTATTTTGGTTTTCCGCGCTTCTGTTGGCGCTCTCAGGCATCGGCGACACCATAAGCGCCATCATGCGTTCCACGATTAACCAGCTCGAAACTCCCGAAGATTTGCGCGGCAGGATGTCATCTATAAACAGCCTTTTTACCAACTGTGGACCACAACTTGGTCAGTTCCAGGCTGGCGCTTTGGCGTCCCTGATCGGCGCTGAATTGTCCGTGATGTCAGGCGGTTTTGTCATTCTCCTGATAGTCGGGTGGCTTGTTCTCAAATCTCCCCAGGTGCGCGATTTCAAGATTGTTTAGGCGCGTGTGCAAACGTACGGCTACCGCCCGCAGATCCGCAGGCAGCGCTTTTAAACTTTCGCGCGTTGTTGTAGATGGAGATTGGGGTCGGAGTTTCGGTCAGCGCTAGTGAGGTTCAAGGCGATCCATTTGAGGGTAACCGAAGATTTGCGAAAGGAGTGAATCATGAAGGTCAGGAAGACGATATTTTGGCAATCGATCGCGCTTTGCGTCGGCGCGTATTTGGTAATATCGCCGGTTGAGCTTGGCAGTCAACAAAACGCTACGGTGCGCATTGATAAGGACGACGTCGGCGGCGTGGTTACGAGCGCGAAGGGGCCGGAGGCAGGTGTCTGGGTGATTGCCGAGACCACCGATCTCCCTACGCGGTTCGCCAGAATGGTAGTGACCGACGATCAAGGACGGTACGTCGTGCCTGACCTGCCCAACGCCACTTATAATGTTTGGGTGCGTGGCTATGGGTTGGTCGACTCGCCGAAGGTCAAAGTGAATCCCGGTAAGAACTTAAACTTGAAGGCGGTGGTGGCGCCGAATGAAGCGGCGGCGGCGCACTACTACCCTGCGATCTACTGGTATTCGATGCTCAAAATACCGGATAAGAGCGAGTTCGGAGGAAGCGGTAAAATTCCGGCCAAGTTAACCCAGACCGAGTGGTTGAACTCAATGAAGAGCAATGGATGCGTCAACTGTCATCAGTTGGGCACGCTCTCGACGCGCACGTTCCCGAAAAACGTGCCATATCCCATGGGTGAGTTTCGGAATTCCGAGG
>DATACQ010000262.1:0-9627 GCA_036258955.1 Binatia bacterium | reverse complement strand
TGCGGTCAATAAGAGTATCGATGTCGCTGCTAAACTGTTCCCAGGGCCGCTCGTGGGGGAAATCGGACGCCCAGAGCAGTTGGCCGGCGCCCATCAACTCCGCGACCACGGGCAACGTCGACTCTTCGCGCTCGCAGGCATAATAAAGATTGCCGCCGCGCATGATTTCTTTGGGCGGTTGTTGCGTGCGGCGCGGCCAGCGATTGCCACGGTGCTCCCAACTCTCTTCGAGACGGTCTGCCAGATACGGTACCCAGCCACAGCCCGCTTCCAGAAACGCCACCCGGAGCCTAGGAAAACGCTCGAAGACGCCGTGGATCATCATGCTCGTAAGTTGCTGCATTTGTGCAAAAGGATGACTCAGTGGATGCACGCCGGCGAATGACGGCATATGATCGAGACCCAATTCCACGGCGGCGCCGCCGTGGACCGCCACCGGCACATCGAGGCTTTCAGCCGCCGCGAAAATCGCGTCAAAGTCCGGCAACCCCAGACCGCGCATGGGGCTCATCACCGCCGGCAGCATCGCGCCCACCATGCCTAGATCTCGCACCGCCCGCCTCAATTCATTGGCAGCTTCGCCCGGGTCCTGCGGCGCCAACAGCGCTACGCCTTCGAAGCGCGGACTGTTGCTGAGAAAATCGTGATGCAGCCAGTCGTTGTAGGCGCGCGCCAACGCCACCGCCCAATCCGCATCACGCAGGAGGCCTATGTTCAAGCCGTCGTTGGGGTAGAGCACGGTGGCGGCAATCTCCGTGGCATCAAGGAAACGTATCCAGAGCGCCGCATCGGGTTGTTCTCGTTGATGCGGCGACAGCGCTCCTCTGGCCCAGCCATCCCAGGAAAAAAGCGGGTACTCCCGTTTGCCTTCAACGCCCCGGTAAGGAGCCGGAAGAAACTTTCTTAAATCGGCGTTGCGCTCGATGACGTGACCGTCGGCGTCGATGACGGGAAATGCTCGTTTCATGGAAGCCTCCAAAAGTGTTTGGCCGCCGAATCCTTTTCGCCGCCTGTTTATCACTCACTTCTGGTTTGTTTCATAGGGCATTCCAACTTGCAATGTCAGCTTGAAGCGAAAACAACGGCCAAATCTCGTCTTGCAAGCTATTGCGCATAAGACTTTTCCCGGGGGCTGCCTCGTTCACGCCCGTCTTGTATCTTGATTCGGCTTTTCGTCGGTCGCACCAGAGTATTCACGTGAGATCGCGGTCCGTTACTTAAGCTTGGCGGGAGTATTCGGGAGTACACACGGGGCCTGGCGAAGGCCTGATTCTAACCCGTTGTTCAAAGCGTTCCAGCCGTTCAATCGCTGCGCTCCGTTCCAGCCGTTGAATCAGGATTCCGTAGTAAACCTAGCTACTGCGAGAGCGAGGGGCGGGCCTGAAGTAGCGAAGACACCCGAGCATGCAGTGTCAAAGTCAGTTTCGCCCTTCTCGCTGCCGATAGTTTATAACTTTGGCAGGGCACAAGCACCGCTGATCGACGTCCGGTCAGAGGCAGAATCTATTGGCTTCGCTACGAAAGGTTTGCTCCTCGCCTGAGCATCAGGACCAACCGCGGAATCCGGGTTGAACGCGCGGGTTGGCCAATCAACGTTGCAGAAAGCAATCGTTAGAGCGCACCGCCATCGAGGCGGGCAGTGCCTCATCGTCAGTGCCGATCAGCTCGTCTGCCAGCGATTGGCTGTGATCGAATCGCCCCACGGCTTCATTCTCCCTGTCCCAGTCGCCTGAGCAGCATCTCCTTGCAGATGCTTTCGACCGCCAGCAGTAAGGATCTTATTAGTTCACCGTCTTCCCGGTAATCCGCCGGCGCGAGATTTTGCACCTGGAGTCCTTCGCGCATCCCTTTGTGACCGGGCCAGTCCTTTGGCCGCTGCCGCGGCTTGTAGACGCCGATCCCTTTGCCGCCGTATTTGTCCAGCAGCCCGAATGCCGGCAGATCGCTCTCACCGTCGCCGACATAAACGACCTGATTGAGCGGCACGTACAGCTTTTCGTCCGGCACGTCCCGGTAAACGTCCAATGGACGGTTCTGCCCCTCCAGACCCAGGCCTTTCGACAGTTGCAGTATGTAACGCACCTTCTCTGGGTGGGTCAGGATTTGTTTGGGAAATTCGATCTCGCCCCGGTCGTTGAAAGCGAATTCGGAACCCCACATCTGCTTGAACTCCGAGGCGAAAGAGGCAGCGCGTTCCAGATCCACAAAGCCGCACGAGAGCAGATAGAATTCCAGCTCGATATCGGAAATCTGCCGGCGCGCGCAGTCGCGCACGCGGCCGAACATCTTGGGCACACCTTCGAAAGGCTCGATGGCGCGCCCGACTTCCGCGAGAAACTCCCGTGTAATGGGCCGGTCGGGGCGACGCTTTGATTCATTGATGAGACAATAGAACTCGGCGAGCTTTTCATCCCATCCTTCAGCCCTGAGCGGCTGTATCCATTTACGGTCGAACGTCTTGGGATCGATGCCATACCTTTTCAGCAACGCATGAGTGCTGACGGGCGCCAGCGTGTCGTCAAAGTCGAAGATCACCGCCAGCCGGTTGTGAAACGCTTTAGTCGCGTTGGGCTGCTTGGGCGGCCGCCGGCTGCGCCGCTTCGCCGCCTGCCCGCGCGGCGCCTGTTTTTTTCTTTCGAAGTTTCTTTCTTTGACACTTCGCAATCGTGACTTCGTCATTTTCTCTTCCCTCATGTGAAACGATCTCTATGACAAACCTTGGGCATTCCCTTCATCATCAGCTCTGAGCAATACTGGGTCCAATCTAGCCCGAGCCTCTCGCGTGGCAGACGCGAGATCACACACGAACTTAGGTAATGGATTGGGTCTTGTGTCCGTTCGACAAAGGCGTGTTTCGTCCCAATTTCGAACAGGCTGAGAACACAATATGCATAGAGTCCTGTAAATCCGTAAACAATCCGGCCTCAGTTTCTGCGGCTGCGCGGTCGCATGCGAAAGCGAAATCTAACGAGTAGGAAAGAAGACCTCTGTTCCCGTTTCGGCGAGAATGACGACCCCAAACACTTTCGGCGCACAGGAAATTCCGGGCAGCATACTAGTGACGCCAGTCCTCCTGCTTGTTTTCCAAGATGAAAGCGAAATAATGACGCCGACATGGTGCTTGGTGGCGGTCAGGTTGCGATCCGTAGTTGATGCCTCTAGATGGAAAACGGCAAGTTATGAAAGCACGGGCAGAGGGAAGGAGCGCGGACGTGAGAGTGGCGGATCTTCCGCATGTTAGCCGCGGGACACCCGCGGGAGAGTGGTTTCGGCGCTACTGGCTCGTTGTGGGAAACACGCAGGAGCTGCGCGATATTCCAATGGCCGTCAAAGTGTTGGGCGAAGACTTGGTGCTGTTTCGCAATCCCAACGGCCAAATCGGTTTACTTGGGCTTCACTGCCCGCATCGCGGCACATCGCTGGAGTATGGCGATATTGAAAACGGCGGATTGCGCTGCCCGTATCATGGTTGGCTATTCGACGTGCGCGGAAGGTGTTTGGAGATGCCGGCCGAGCCCAAAGACAGCAAGTTTCCGGAAAAGGTGAAACATCTTTCGTATCCTGTGCGAGAATTGGGGGGGTTCATTTTTGCCTATCTCGGGCCAAACCAAGACGAACCTCCGCCTTTACCGAGATACAGAGCGCTCGCCGATGCGGCCGGACGAAGATCCTTGGAAGCGACTCGTGTCTACGACTACAATTGGTTCAATTTTATCGAGAACGGCGCGGACCCCGTGCACTTCTCCATTCTGCACCGGGCGGATGCAAGCGACGGCACATGGCGCAGCTGGTTTTTCAATGACGAGGATGTTCCGCCGTTCGACGCTGTGGAAACCTCCTATGGAATGAAAGTCGTCTCGCGCAAACCCGGACCGACTCAGGACACCGAGTACATCGATGAAAAGAGCTTTGCCCTACCGAGCATTTTGCAGATCGGCGATACTGAATTTACCCACTTTAAAAAACCGAAAGAAGCCTTGAGCGCCGGCTCGAGCAACGCCCATTTCATGTTCGTCACGCCCAACGATGACCAAAGCTTTACGTTGTATACGGTTAATCACTACACCGGTTTGGACCCGGAGTTCTTCGAGAAGCTCTCGCCGAGCCGAAGACTCCAAGCCAAATCGGAAAAGAAACCGTACGATCGGCGCAAGTATTCACCGTTTAGGGGGAACGTCCGTACCGAGGACATTGCATGCCAAGGAACGCAGCCGCTGCTGGGCGAACGCAAGGAGCAATTGGCGACTTCGGACAAGGGCGTGATCCTGATTCGAAAAATTATTCTGACCGCGATTCGCGCGGTGCAGAAATGAGAAGCGCCGAAAGGCGTTATTTCCCGAGAACAAGCCGAGAAGATGATTCACATCGATTCGTTTACCGGCATTCGATCCACAGGAGGAACTTGATTTGGGCTTGAGTTCAAGCGTTTCCCACCGGTTGAATTCGGCCATAACGGCCACTGTATTCTTGCTTCTCGGCAGCGTCGCGAATGCGGCACCGGTGCGGGTCGCCTATAGCGCAATCAGTGGCGCCATGTCGCCCCTCTGGGTGGCACAGGAGGGTGGTTATTTTAGGCGCGAGGGTTTGGATGTCGAGTTGCTTTACATAGGTGGCGGCTCGCTGCTGATTCAGTCGATGCTCAGCGGTGATGTCCCCTTCGCGTACGGCCCTTCGGTCCCGGTGATCAACGCATCGTTACGCGGCGCAAATCTCGTCTTGATCGGCAACACGGGAAATTCCCTGGTCTTCTCGATCATGTCGCGGCCGGAAATTAAACAGGCGGTCGATCTTAAAGGAAAGAGGGTCGGCGTAACCCGCCTCGGTGGCTCCACCGACTGGGCGCTGGATGCAGCGCTGAAACATTGTGGGCTGGAGCGTCGGGATATTTCCGTTGTCCAGACGGGTGGGATGCCCGAAGGGCTGGCGGGTTTGATTGCCGGCGCATTCGGCGCAGTGGTGCTTTCGCCGCCGAGTAATTTTCGCGCCACAAGAGCCGGCATGCACGAGCTGGTAGATGTCGGTCAGTTGAATATCGTCTTCCCCAATACACCGCTTTCGACTACCGAATCGTTCATCAAATCGAATCGGGATGTGGTGCTTCAGTTTTTGCGTGGCTTTAGCGGCGGGCTTCACCGGCTGCGCGCGGATAAAGAATTCAGCATGAAGGTTCTCTCGAAGTACACCAAGGTCACCGACGCGGAGACGCTTGGCCAGCTGCACCAAACCTACGGCGTGCGCTATAGCGGCGATCCGATCCCCTATGTGCGGCCGGAAGGAGTCGAAGAGATTCTCAAGAAAATCCCCGGAAAAGAAGCGGCCGATGCCAAGCCGGCGGAGTTCATCGATAACAGCCTCCTGAAGGAATTGGAGCAAGGCGGCTGGTTTAAGAATTTGGGACGTTAAACATGCGCGTTGTAGTCACCGGCGGCTCTGGGCGCTTGGGTCAGTATGTAATCCGCGAACTGTTTAGCCATGGCCATGCGGTTTGCTCCCTGGATGCAATCAAGCCACGGGAATGCCTGTGCCCGACGTACACGGTAGACCTGAGCCGGTTTCAGCAAATCATCGATCATTTCAAAAACGTCGACGCGCTGGTGCATTTGGCCCGCATTCGTTTTCCGTACACGGAAAACGGTTTTAACGCCGCAAGACAGGAATGGCAGTTCGATGATGTTGCAGGCGACGCGGAACGATTCAATCAAAATATCGCCATCACGAACAATGTGCTCGCGGCCGCGGAAATCTGCGGTGTCCAGCGCATCGTTTGTGGCTCCAGCTTGGCCGTCTACGGATTTTACTATGGAACCACCGAGTTGCGCGCCGAGTATCTGCCGGTGGATGAAGAACACCCCAGGCGGCCGCAAGATCCTTATGGTTTGACCAAGTTTATTGCCGAACAGCTTTGCGATGCGTTGTCGCACAAGAACGGGTCGCAAATAGCCAGCTTGAGATTTGCCGGCATATATACGGAAGCGCATCGTTCGATGCTGCTGGAGCGAAAAAAAAATCCTCTCACCCGGGGCACGGGCGCGCTCTGGAGCTACATCGATGCGCGCGATGCTGCGCGCGCCTGCCGCTTGGCTCTCGAAGCCACTTTCAGCGGCCACCAAACATTCAACATTTGTGCATCCACCACAATGATGGATACGCCCACGTTAGAATTGCTCGCGCGCTACTTGCCAGATGTTAGGGACTTGCGACCAGGACTCGGTGGTTGCTCGAGTGGCTACAGCGTTATCAAGGCGAGAAGTGTTCTAGGCTTCGAATTCCGCTGTTCATTGCTGAGTTGAAACGAAAGAATTCCAGCTTGACGATCATCGCCGGCCGCGAGGACGTTCACGGCTGAGGCCGTTCGACGCCGTTAGAGTTTTGCTCTAACAGCGACCGGAAGTTAACTCTGTTTACGATTTGTAAACTTCGATAGACACCATTTTTCAAACCCGAAGTTTGAAACGTATCGTTTTTGTCCAACAATACAGGAGCTTCGGCGGCCGTAGCGAGTTGGCATTAGAGTTGCCATTGCTAAGCACAAGGAAAAAGGTCGCCAGTTTAAAGAAACTAACGGAACAGAACGAGAATTTGTCATCGAGTATCGGAAGATAAATAGTTGATCGCCCTATCAATGGCGCAGTCGCAGGCCGGATACCTAGAGTTGAAGGAGAATCGCGATGTTCCAAACGCTAGTCATGAGGTTGTCTGATGCGGGCGGCCGAGGAGTGGGAAATCGAATCTCGAGCGCCGTCGTCATCAATGTCGCGTTGGTGTCCGGAGTACTCCTCCTGGTTATTGTCTTTTTCTGGAGGAACCCGTTTAAGGTAGGCGAGATCACCATCGCCACACAAAACGGACCTTCGCTGACTTTTAAAGTCGCGGACAGTAACGAGATTACCGAGCTAATTCGGAAAGGGCTAGAAAACGAGAAGAGCGCCGCTTTCTTGACCAATTCGTTGCTGAGTATCATTGAGAACCTTCCCGCCGGAAGCAAACTGGGCGAGAAGCTACTAGAGCTGGCCGAACAGCGCCGGACTCCCTTCTCGTCGAGCTCGGTGCCAGCGAAACTGGTGTACGATTCGGAAGTGCCGCAAGGGATGGCTGCAGTCTGCGAAAAAAGCGCATTTTTGGCAAAGAACATTGTCATATTCGTGCTAGGCAATGACGGCGAATTGCTACACACCGTCCAAGCCTATGCAGATGCAAGAATGATGTTTCCGTGCCCCAACGGCGCCGAAACTGTGCGCCTCAACTCAAAGGCTATCCCGGAATCGAATCGCGAGAAGGTGATGATGAAGCGGGCCCTATGAAATAAGTCACAAGTTACAATAGAGGTGAAACCATGAAAGTCATTGGCACGATTGCGGTGCTGCTGTTCCTAACCATCTTCGCCGGCACAGCGCAAGCTGATTGCATCTACAATGGACGCGCATACCCAACGGGGACGAATATTGGCGGCGTCATCTGCCAGCCTAACGGAACGTGGCGCTAGACTTCCGACGGCGGATCGCCGGGCGGCAGTTCCTCCTGATTTGCAGTCGATTGCCCCGAGAGAAGCAATCGGGGTAAATCGATATCGGCCTTAAGTCTTATCAGGTTGTTGAAAAACTCTCTCCGAGTCCTTCGACGGGGTCTCAGGATGAACGGAGGATTTTGATATTTTGGCGATTTCCGTTCATGCTGAGGCTCTCGGCGGATTCCGGATCTTTTTTCAATCCGAATTCCGCAGTTGAACCTAACTACCGCGAGGGGCGAACCTGAAGTAGCGAAGACACCCAAGCATGCACCTTCAAAGTCATTTTCGCCCTTGTCGCTACTGATCGGTTTAAAAGTTTTGGCAGGACACAAACACCGCTGATCGACGTCGGGTCAGAGGTAAAATCAATTGGCTTCGCTGCGAAAGGTTTGCTCCTCGCATCCGCATCAAGACCAACTGCGGAATCGGGGTTCAACAGCGTGTTGTATTTTGACATTCGAATACTCGTTGGTCTCACCACGTGTTCAACGTGAGAGCGCGCTCCTGTGTTTAGTTGGATGTCGGCGCGTGTTTCAAGACGGCTGCTGCTGTTCTTCAGGCGCGAGTTAGTGCGGCTGCAATGACAACTGACGAATCTTTCATCAAAGTGCTTGACAGCGAAATCCCTCTGTGGTCTGACTCGGATCGTTGTACTCGTACTTGGGTAATCACGGACGATTGGCGGTGGCTAAATGGACTTGGTGCTGAACTGCGCCTAATCCTCACGGTTTGAATCACAAGCTCAAGTTTTACAGCCAACTCAGACGTGAAATCGAGCCGGTTCGTGAAAACGGCCGGAATGCTTCCACGAGCCCAGCATGAACCGAACTTGTCGCCGTTCGTTTGGTCCTCAAGCTCAGGACCGGCTCTCAAGTTGCAGAGGAACAGACTTTTTGCGGCTGTAAACGTCGAGCAACTCGAATCATGCCGATCACCGGGATTAACTGGATAGATGGCGAAGGGCACGACGTTCATATGCTGCGCGGCTCACGTCGAGAGCCGCTGCGCGACCTGCTGGAATTTACTCTGCCGGACGGCTCTACGGAGGACGCGGTAACTTATCTCCTGACCAATGGCGATGTCGAGCTCAACTTCCAACCGTCGTTCAGAAATCTGGTGGACATGGCTGCCGTGCCGCCGACTTGCACCGGATTCGGTATCACGATCAATTTCGAAACCGGTTCAATACAAGTTGACCCGCCGGCTCCCAATCCCCTTATCCACAACTTTCTGATCCACGCCACGGCTATCGACTCCAGTGACGGCAAAGAATACCGCAGCAGCATCCGCGTCCATCTGCACAACCGGGTGGTTTCCGCCTGGTTGACGCCGCCGATTTTGACTTTGCGTCAGACGGCGGACCCCCTGCCGCAAACGACCCGCGTGAGATTCAGCGTCCGCGGCCAGTTTGATGACGGTACCGTCGGCGAGCTCACGCATCATCGCGACATCGCTTGGCGCGGTGCCAACGTCGACGCCGATGGATTTCTGATCATTGCCGCGGGAAACAGCCCCGCCACTCCTGCGGTGAAAGTCGAAGCGCTCTTGCCGCGCGATTTACGCGATCCGGCAGATCCGGCCGCGCCGGAGATCGTCGCCGCAGGCCATGTAAAATTTGCCGTGCCTTGGGAGTCGGACAGCAAAGTAACGACTGAAGTCGTTCAGATCCAGGACACCTGGCCCGGCACTATCAACCCCGAGCTCGTCCCCAATTTTTTGTTTCTCTGTGATGGCTACAAATCGGAAGATCGGCCGCGCTTCGAGGCGAGCGTGAGAAGTTTGCTTAGCTTGATGAAGAAGAGCCGTCTCACCCGACCCTTCGATTTGCTGGTGACATCGATGAACTACCATCAAGCTTTCATCCCTTCTACTCATCATGGTATCTCGGTGTTGTGTGAGGTCTATCCGGAGCAGAAGTCCGACGGCGCCGTCAAGCTCGACGGGCGCGGCGTCGCCGATCTCTATTGTGTTCCTGATCCGGAAGATCCTGCCCGCGGCGCACGATGGAAACTGGCAAACGTTGTTTTCAGGCTGGGGTTGCCTGTACCCGGTCAGGGACTCGAACGCACTGTTCGGCAGACGCGTGATTACTGGGACAGCATCCTCGATGACATTCCCCA
>DATACQ010000261.1:0-2883 GCA_036258955.1 Binatia bacterium | reverse complement strand
GCGGGGCGTCCCATTCCGCCCCGTCACCCGGTTGCCCTGAAGTTTTTCCTCCTCCTACAGGGCTCGCCTGGGGGTGCTCTCGAACAGCCGACATGGAGCCGCGTCGGACGTAGCCGCGACCGTCGGACACTGAGGCTGCTTTGCTCCGAAGACTCCCCAGGCGAATCACCGGAGCTTTGCCCGGTCCTGTTTTCGGCCGGAGAACATTTTCAGTGCTCGTCTCGTTTGCAACTGGGCGGGATCGTTTCGCGCTCTAGTTCGGCTTGCAAACATCTTTCAGCGACCTCGCCGTTGTGTGATTGCGTACCAGACGTTAGCAGCAGATTAATGTAGACGCCCGTACAGGTTGCACGTTGGGCAAGGTTTCCGGATTTGTTGTGGCATACGCTTTGCGCTTGTTTTGAGCGTTACCAAAAGGAGGCGATACCATGCTGTACAACCTTACGGAGCTGAAAGGGTTAACCATGAAGGCGAGGGATGGTGAAATTGGTGAGGTGGAGGACTTTTATTTTGATGATGATAAGTGGACGATCAGGTATTTGGTGGTCGACACAGGAACTTGGCTCCCGGGACGCAGAGTCTTGATATCGCCCATTTCCGTTGGCAGAGCGGATCAGGTCAACCGAAGAGTTGAAGTTGATCTCACAAGAAAACAGATTGAAGACAGTCCCGGGGTAGAAACCGACAAACCAGTCTCGCGACAATACGAATTGTCTTACTTTAATTATTACGGGTACCCATACTATTGGGGCGGCCCTTACGCTTGGGGACCAGCAGCTACTCCGGCGGTTATGCCGGTGCCGCTCGGGACAGCGACGCGCTCCCCAACCAGCATTGAAGAAATGCAACGGCGAGAGCAAGAGTCGTCCGACCCGCACCTGCACAGCGCCGACGAGGTGATTGGTCGGTATTATATAGAAGCGAACGATGGCGACATTGGCCATGTCGAAGAGTTTCTGATCGATGATGAGAGCTGGGCGATCCGATACATGGTCGTGGATACGCGTAATTGGTGGCCGGGCAAGAAGGTTCTAGTTGCGCCGCAGTGGATCGAGCGGGTAAGCTGGAATGACTCGCGAGTTTACGTGAATCTCTCGCGTGCCAACATTCAAGGCGCTCCTGAGTACGACCGCAACGCGCCGCTCTCACGTGACTACGAGTCGAACTTGCACCGGCATTATGGCCGATCTCCATACTGGGGCTGATTACCCCGCTGAGCAATATTTCTGTAGGAAGGAGCGATAAACTATGGCTAACGGCAAATGTAGTCACACATCTTGTAATTGCCAGGTGACGGGGAGAGCTGTCACACGGGGCGGAAAACAGTTCTGCAGCGAGCATTGCGCGGCCGCCGATATGTCCGGCGGGAGCGGCGGCTGCGGTTGCGGACATCCCGAGTGCACCTAAAAAGAGCCGAACTATCAGAATCAGGTTTAGCCAAATCCGGCGGTAAGTTAAGCCCGAGGATTCTAAACATTTTGCTTCTCAACCAAAACCTTTCATCGCACGTTGGCCGTAGGGGACGGTCGGCGGCCGTCCCCTACGGTGTTCTCTGCGGTGAGTTGTTCTCTCGTTATCGAGTGGTGCGCTGTTTTGACTGGCTGTTCTCGCGGAACTCATCGGCATCCAAGCCCAACTCATTAATAGTCCGTTCGTCGAGCTGCCCCGTTGCGGTCAAACCTTTGGATTGCTGAAAATTCTTGATCGCAGCTTGTGTCTCAGAACTCCATTTGCCGTCCACTTGTCCGGCATGGAAGCCTTTCTTATTCAGCTCTTGCTGAATTCTTCGAATCTGTGCAGCACCTAGTTGAGATGCTGAAATCGGCTGCTGCTTGTCAGTACCGAGAACGCCCGATCCTCCCGCTCGCTGGTCCTTGTCCTCACGGCGCTGCTGCTGCCCGTACACGCCTTCCTGTAGATCTAAACGATCACCGGCACGGGCTTGTTGCACGCGTTGCACTATTGACTGATCTAACGTGATTGCGACATCCTGACCCTGCTGCCTGACTTTCAGTTGGTCCCATTTTACGGAATAGGTTTCGTTGGACCCGATGCTAAAGTCGATATCCGCTCTCTGAATCCTGCCGCTTTGGGGATCGATGAAGAGGTTCTCGATGGTTCCGACTTCACGATTATTGGAGTCGAGCACCTTGTGACCCTGTAGCGCGTTCGCCGCGATCATCCCGTCAGCGATTTTAGATTGCTGTCGGGACGCCGAGCTCTCTTTACTCTGTTGTGACTTGCTCTGACTGCTCTGTTGCGCCCACACCGGCGCGATGCCCAACGATAAAACGCCTGCCACTGCGACCGTGGAAACGATGTGCTTATTACGCTTGCGATTAACATCTATCATTACAAACCTCCTAGCAAAAATTCAGCAAATGTGTTCGTGTCGTGTCAATACAATTGTGATTTTCACAGTTATGATTTTCCGTTTGACGCGGTCCGCCGTGGCGGGTCCCGACTGTTGAGCGAGATTTGATCCATGTTCACGTTAACACCTCCTGGTTATAAGCCGGTCGGCGAATCAGCAGTGTACGCCGCCACTACCGTCAACAGTTGCAAGGACGATGCCTTCGGGTTTTATACGTCTTAGGAGCAAGCGGCCGCACTGGTCCGAATGATTAGAAGCTCAATAAAAGCTCACTTCAGTAAAGCTCACTAGTGACGGCGGCTTTGTGATTGTGTGCAGTACGAGGAGCGGTTGTGACGGACCGTACAGAGTAAGCGTGCAGAACTTGCACGCGGCTCGCGGATCATCGTGACTGAAGCCGCTTCAGAGCGAAAAAGAGTTCTTCTTGCTCGCGCTTTATCCAGCTGAAAGCGAGTGCGTGTCTCACTAATTCCAAAGTTGATGTCTCGTAAATCGACCAAGACGACTCT
>DATACQ010000260.1:0-3043 GCA_036258955.1 Binatia bacterium | reverse complement strand
TCCTGCACTATCTTTGTATTATCCATCCATGGATGCAGGGTTCGATAACGATAGAAGAGAACGGGAGAAGTAAAGACAAAGACGAGAAGGGAAGAAGTAAAGACAAGCTCAAGTAGCAACGGCGAAGCGACGGCACTTCTCGCGCTGGGCCCGCAAGCCGCCGGTTCGCCCGCTCGCTTTCCCGGATTCCAAGCATTTGACAGCAAAGTTCACGGTTGTGTAGGCTCCAGAGCCGATCCAACAGCCTCGTGTTTTCTAGCCTCCTCGCGATGAGCCAAGTAACAGTTCTCTTACATAGATTTAGGAGAACTCTGATGGAATACCTTAGGGGAGGAAATCATGCGTCGTAGGACTTTAGCTCGAATAGGCTATTTGAGCGCGGGAGATCCGGTCAATAGGCGGTATCGCGTCGAGGCCTTTCGTCAGGGGTTAAAAGAGCTCGGATATATCGAGGGAAGAAATATCATCATCGAGTATCGGTACGCGCGGACTAACTTGGATCGGCTGGCCGAGTTGGCACGAGAGCTTGTGCGTTTGGAGGTCGACATTATTTTTGCGGGAGGTAGGCCAGCGACCGAGGCTGCTAGAGACGCGACGCAGACGATCCCGATCGTCACAAGCAGCGGCGACCCTGTGGGGTCCGGGTTTGTCGATTGTTTGCCGCGACCGGGTGGAAATATTACGGGCCTTACCAATCTTACCTCGGAGTTGATCGGAAAACGGCTTGAGCTGCTCAAGGAAGTCATTCCGCAGCTATCCCACGTCGCCGTCCTTTGGACCCCAGGTCATCCTGGAGTTCAATCCTGGAGAAACGCCGAGCTTACAGCTCAGTCGCTGGGCGTGCAGCTCCAGGCCGCAGAGGTGCAAAATCGAGATGATTTAGAGCCGGCTTTCGCAGCTATCAAAAGAGAACGGGCTGAGGCGCTGATCATGCTGCGGAGCCCGATCCTCGTTAATAATCTGACCAAACGGATCCTCAATCTTGCGGCCGCGAGCCGGTTGCCGGCCATCTACGATGATCAGAGATTTCCGCGACTTGGCGGCTTAATGAGTTATGGAGTCAATCTCGCTGATCTGGACCGCGGCGCGGCTAGCTATATCGATAAGATTTTGAAAGGTGCCAAGCCCGCAAACTTGCCTATCAAACAGCCGACGAAGTTCGAGCTGCTGATGAACTTCAGGACCGCCAAAGCATTAGGGAAGAGATTGACAGAGAATTTGCACGAGCTTTATAGCGGCTTGGAGAAAAAGATCGAAGATAGAACTCACGAGCTTGCTCTCGCTAATGAGAAGCTAAAGACGCTGGACAAAATGAAATCGGACTTCGTCTCCCACGTCTCGCACGAACTGAGGACGCCGCTTACGGCGATCAAAGGCGCCGTGGATCTTATGCTGCGCGAAGTCGCCGGACCGCTTACCGAAAAGCAAATCCATTATCTAACCCGGGTTAGGTCTAATACCCAGCATCTAGCCGCTCTGATCAATGATCTCTTGGATCTCTCCAAAATTGAATCGGGAAGAATCGAGGTTAAATCCAGTCGGGTTTCCCTTAGTGGCCTCGTGCATGAGGTGGTGGAGACCTTGAGGCCGGTTGCGGCCGAGAAGGTTATTGCACTTGAAGCAACCGTTGGCGAACCGTCCATTCTGATCTCGGCGGATCGGAGTAAAATCAACCAAATCCTCACGAACCTGCTTGGCAATGCGATTAAGTTCACTCCTGGTTCGGGCAGGGTTACGGTTTCCGCCTCCGGGAATGCCAAGGAGGGGGTTCAGGTGTCCGTGTCAGATACTGGCCCCGGAATACCACCTGAGGAAAGAGAAAAAATCTTCGATAAGTTTTATCAGATCGGCGAGGCAGCAGGGGCGAAGCCCAAGGGCACAGGTCTTGGTCTCCCAATTTGCAAAGCTCTTGTGGAGCTGCACGGTGGACGAATCTGGGTCGAATCCGAGGCAAATCGTGGCAGCACGTTTCATTTTACTCTGCCGGCGGAAACTGGCCAAACGAGATCGCCCGCACGTGGGCGATGAAGCTCCGTTTATCTCCCGATGACGAATCTTAGCGGAACTATTCTTATCGCGGATGATGACTCCGATATTCGCGACATTCTTAAGGACACGCTCAGCAGTCTCGGCGCCAGGACCGGTACCGCAACGAATGGCCAAGAGTGTTTGGACCGGGTTGAGGCTGATGCACCTGACTTGATCCTTCTGGATATCGAGATGCCGGTGAAGCACGGACTCGACGTTCTAAAGGAAATACGCCGTAGAAGACATGATACGACAGTGATCATGATCACTGCATACGGCACCATCGATCGCGCCGTTCAGGCAATGAAGGAAGGAGCTTTCGACTTCATCACCAAACCATTTGAGCTCGACCATCTCACTCTCGTTGTTGAAAAAGCGTTCGAACGAGCGAAGCTTAAGCGCGGTCTTGCGCACTTAGCGCAAGAAGCGGGCGAACGCTACCGTTTGATCGGCGGCGAGAGCCCGAGGATGCGCTTAGTGTTGGAAACGGCCAAAAAGGCCGCCGCGAGCAAGTCAACGGTTTTGTTGCTGGGCGAAAGCGGCACCGGTAAAGAGGTCTTTGCACGGGCGATTCACGCCTGGAGCGAGAGAAAGGGCGAGCCTTTCATTGCTATCAACTGCGTAGGCCTGGGAAAGGAACTCCTGGAAAGCGAGCTTTTTGGTCATGAAAAGGGCGCATTCACGGGAGCTCATCAGCTTAAGAAAGGCAAGATGGAGTTGGCGCATGGCGGCACGGTTTTTCTCGATGAGGTCGGCGATATATCAGCGGAGCTGCAGACCAAACTGTTGCGATTCCTTCAGGAACGGGAATTCGAGCGCGTTGGAGGAACGCAGCCGATTTCAGTCGACGTTCGGGTGATAGCCGCCACCAATCGAGATCTATGGACGGCTATGAAGAACGGCCGCTTCCGCGAGGATCTGTTCTATCGGCTGAACGTTATCCCGATCTCCATTCCACCCTTGAGAGAACGCAAGGAAGATATTCCTCTGCTAACGAAATATTTTGTGCGGCGTT
>DATACQ010000259.1:0-6488 GCA_036258955.1 Binatia bacterium | reverse complement strand
TTGCCGGCACGGTGAAGATCATCGATGTACGGCCGCCCGCCAGTTTCGAGAGAGAAACCATTCCCGGTGCCATTAACGTGCCTTTCGAGCAGCTCGAAAGTTATCTACAAACCGTTCCGAAGGATACCCGCATTGTGTTCACGTGAGGGACGGGATCGTCGAGCTCGCAGGCTGCGAAGCTAGCTGAAGATCTCGGGTTTACAGCGACGACATTTTGCCCCGTCGGCAAGTGGAAAGAACAAGGCTACCAAGCGGAGCCTGGAAAGAAGAAATAGGTTCGATTGACAAGGAGCGTCGAGGCCGCCGTGCGTGCTTCGAGAGCCAAGAGGATGCTAATCCTTGCGGCTGATCTCCTTCATCAGCTTCTCCCAGCGCTCTATATCTTTTTCATACTTCTCGGTCGTGGATCCATGTTCCGGCCGCCAGCGCGTGAAGCCGAGCTTCTTCGACGCGCTGCCGTATTCGAACTTTTCCAGCACGCCCTGCCCTTCGGGTCCTAACAAGTAATCAGCCAGCAGTAGTGCCGCATGAGGATGAGGCGGCTGAACGGAGATAGCAGCACCTCCGACGTTCGTCGGTACCACGTCCATCGGCACCCACTCTACGGGCGCGCCTTTGGCGACGGCGTTCAAGGTGTGATTGCGGAAGATAGCTGGAGATGCGACCAGTTCACCGGCGGCGATGAGATCTAACACGGCCGGCGGGATGATGGTGTGCATCGCAATCTCCTGCGCTTTGAGTTTCTTGACCAGCTCGATGCCCCGTGTTTTGATGATCGCGCCGATCATTTTATAAGTCGGGTCGCTGACGGAGACTCCCATGCGGCCTTTCAGCGCCGGGTGCAAGAGGCCGGCGTAATTCTTGGGCACGGCATCTTTCGGAAGTAGTTTCGTGTTGTAAGCAAAACCGATATAAGACTCCCGCGCAATGCCCCAGAAGTAGAGCCCTCGTTCGCCGCGTGCCTTCGCGTCTTCAGGATAGGCGGCAAGATGCGGTGAGTGATACGGCCGGATGAGAAACAGATCGCGCATCATCATCAGATTGCCTTCGGTTGTCTCCACCGTGTCCACAATGTGCCTCTTGGCCTTGGATTCCTCCATCATTCGCACGGTTATATCAGAGCCCGAAGCTCGATAGGTCTCCACGGTTATGCCCGAATATTTGGTCTCAAATGCCTGCGCAACTGCTTTGTAAGAGGCGCCGGCTAGCGAGGTGTACCAGGTAACTTTCCCTTCCTTTTTGGCACCCGCATAAAGCAGCGCTTCACGATCTTTACCGGAGTAAGTAGCCAGCTCGGAAATCGTCATTTGCTTTGGCGTCTGCGCCGCGGCATGGGCACTTATGAGCAACAGCATGATCGCAATGAACCGAATAGCAAACATCTATATTCTTCCTCCTGAACTCTCGCCTTATGCCTCTCGCCTCGCACCTGTTCGGCTATTTATTCGCTTCTTCGATGTACTTTCGTAAAAAAGCGATCACATCGGGTTTGATGCGCGCAGCGACGTTGAACATGTGCTCGCCCGCTTCACCAATCTCGAAGCGCGGCTGAAAACGCATGACGTTGATTGCATCGACTAGAAAATCCTGATCCCTTGAGAGTGATTCGAAAGCTTTGCGCAGAATTGAAATGGATTCGGGGGGTGCCTTCGGCGGCATGAGAAACATGCGTGTCATATTGGTGCTCGACATGTTCGCCGCTTTGAGCGCCTCGTATTTGATTCCCGAAGGCGGCTTGCCGAAAATCTCGCGGTAATAGTAAGTGAATGGCTGCAGCTCGGGCACATCCCGGCTCACCAAGATTTCCCCGCTCGGGGCCACCAGGTCGGTATAATAGAGCGGCGTGACCATGCCGGTCTTCACCATCTGTGGTTCAACTTGCGAGCGGTAGCTCGGCAGAGTTTCATCGTGATACTGAGACTCGTTGCGCTGCACGGCCAGGCGCGCGTCGGAGCTGCTGTTGTAGCCGGTGACGTAATCATACTTCAATCCCAGGATATCGAACGACAAGCGGAAGCGCACGTCCTTCGAGCTGCTGATACCGAGGCCGGCGGCGCGAAACTTCTGCGCCTTCATAAAGTCGGAAGGCTTCTTGATGCCGGGGGGTACGTCCGCTCGAATATACGATACCGTGACACCGTGCACGCCGGTAACAAACCCGAACTTGCCGAGATCGACGCGCAGCGCCGGATCTTTGATCTGATGTTGAAATAGACTGCCGGTGAAGTATGCCGCTGTGTAGCCATCCGGCTTCGCGACTTCGCCGATGTAATTGACCGCCGTCAGGCCGCCGCCGCCGCCCATCGCCTGAACCGTAATCGTCGGGTTTCCGGGAATGTGTTTTGACAGGTGTTTTGCAAAAACCCTGCTTTCAATATCCGTCGGGCCGCCGGCCGCGAAATTGATCACGACGTTGAGCGTCTTGGCCTGATAGAATGGCGCCTTTTCCGCCGCCCCAACAGCGGTTGCAAACGCCAGGAGAAGCAAACACCCTAAAGTTACGAAAAATGAGCTTGAAGCTCGCAATTTCATAGTGGCCTCCTTTGACGCTGGTTCATATCACAATCCAAAGATTTTACGGAACTCGCGGGCATAGTCGTCCAGATTGGCATAGACTTCTTTGGGAACCGCTTTGAGCTTCAGTTTACTTTGATCCATTTTCGGCGACAGCGGTTCAATATCCGTGCGCGCGGGGATGCGGCGCATGCCGCGGATCATTTCCTGACCCTTCTTCGATGTCGCGAAATCAATGAGGAGCTTTGCCGCATTCGGGTTATTGGGTTTGGCGCTCAACGCGATGCCGCTCAAGGTGACGACGATTGGATTGAATGTCTCGATCCATTCCACCGGCGCGCCGTCGTTTTTCATGCGTTCAATGCGAAAATTGTAAGCCCACGCAAGCGGCGTCTCGCCGGCGCCCACAAGCTGCGCGGTGAGGCCGTGCCCGCGCCGCCAGAGCGGCTCCTGCTTTGCCAGCCGCTGCATGTACTGCACGGTCTTCTCCCTGCCCCAAACGGTTACCAAGGTGCCGAACCAATCGTAATCCGTGGAATCCATCAGCATCTTGCCTTTCCACTTGGGATCGAGCAGGTCGGCGTAGTCCTTGGGCGCCTCTTTCGCCGTAATCATTCTGGTGTTGTATGCCAGGATAAGATTGTTGACGAAGATGCCAGTCCAGTAGCCGTTAGAGTCCTTGAACTCGTTTAAAAAACCGTCGCGGTTCGGCGTAAGATAGGGCTGAACGATCTTTTTCTCAGGCAATACGGAAATCGCGCTGGTGGAGATTGCGTCAAAAGCCCAGCGACCCGCGCGGATCTCACTGAGAACGCGGTTCATCAGCTGTTCTTCCCCGGCCCGCACGAGTTCGCTTTTAACAAACGGATACTCCTTCTGGAATGCATCGAGGAGCGGCTTCGATGTATCGATTGCCATCGATGTGTACCAGACGAGCTTGCCTTCTTTCCTGGCGCCTTCGACCAACGCGGACTGCGATTGCGCATGGAGGGGAGTCGCGGTGAATATCAGTAAGTTAAAAAGCATGAGCACAAGCGGTTTCATAAAAGTCCTCCTCTCCGTGATGTCATTCCGAGGCGAAGCCGAAGGATTTCGCTTTGACAAGGCGCACGATCTGAGATGCTTCGCTTTGCTCAGCATGACGTGCGTGAGTCGCCAAACGCTCTTCTACTTCCGATTGGAGGCCTTGTGTCCGCGACTCAGCGTGCTCTTGGATATAACGCGTCCATCATCAATCTCTTATGATGCCCCGGAGTGCCGAGGTACTGATATAGCGTATGGGCGAGGACGCTGTGCGCCATCATCGGGTGACTGTAATCGGTCCCAGGTCCGGCCCAAACCATGTGGGCGTAGTTGGTTCCATGGTAGTAACCGGCACTCGCAGTCGCTTTCGCTTCGTGAACCCCGGCACGCGCATCCAGGCCGCTATCGAGACGCCAGATAGCTTCATACATCGCCCAGCGTGCCTGATCGAGATGGATGGAAATTTCCACACAGTGATCCTGGACCCGTTGGAAACGGCCGATCGGTTGGCCAAACACCACGCGGGTGCGAGTGTATTCGCAGGTCATATCGAAAACTTCCTGGGTAGCGCCTACCTGATATGCGGAAAGGATCGGCAGGGACTTGTTGAGTGCCGCTTCAAGCACGGGCCAACTCGCGCCGCTTGAGCCGAGCAGATTGTTAGCGGGAACGAGCACGTTATCGAAGCGGACCTCGGCGACGGAGACGAAGAATCCGACGTGCGGCGTGATGCTCAGACCGGGACTGTCACGGTCCACGAATACGAAGACAATCTGGCCTTCCTCGCTGCGCGCTGCACACAGAAAATGGGTCGCGGCTTCAGCATCGAAAACGAATCGCTTTCTGCCGTTCATGACGTAACCATCGGGTGTTTTGTTCAGGCGGGTCTCCACCGCTTCCGGCCCCCAGTACGCGGCATTATCCGTAATCGCCGGAACAATGATGGACTCGCCGCTACAAAGCCGCGGCAGCAAAGTTTTTCTTTGGGCATCGGTGCCGGCCTCGTAGATCAGCTGCGCGCTGAGAATTCCGGAGCTAAAGAAGGGTCCGGGCACTGGGCCGCGTCCCAACTCTTCGAATACGACGGCGCAGTCCATAACAGACACACCGGCGCCGCCGTACTCTTCCGGCAGCATCATGCCGAGCCAGCCGATCTCGGCCGCCTTGTTTATAAGCTGCGGCTGAAACGTTTGTTTGTTCTTGTACCATTGGGTCATCTGATGCGCCGGAACTTCGGCCTTGACGAAATCAGCCGCCACTTTCTTAAATTCTTCTTGGGTTTCGGTCAGACTCAAATCCATCTGCTTCTTCTCCTATGCAACAAGTAGACGGTTGCACCCTTTGAGCAAAACGCATGCTCAAGGCGGGAGGCGGGAGGCTTGAGGCATGAGTCGGATTTAATCTTTTTTATCTCACGCCTCGCGCCTTCCGCCTCAAGCCTGTCAATCCGTTTCCGGCGCTTTCTCCGTTGTCGGCCGGCCGAGGCCGAGCCGCCGGGCGAAAATCAAGCGGTCGGTATCCAACGTTCCACCGCCGTGGAGCTGTCCAGGTCCCGTGCGCACGGCGTACTCGAAATCCACGACTTCGTTCACCGATAAGTTCTGCTCCAACGCGTCCGCGCCCATGATCGCCTGTAGACGCTCGCCGTTGCGCAGCCGCAGCATACGCTGGTAGTAGCGTTGTTGCGGGCCACCATAGGGATGCGGTTTCTTTGCGAAGCGGCGCCAATATATGAGCTGGTTGAAGCGCCTGAGCGTATTCAATTCGATCATCATGTCGGCGATTAAATCGCGCACCCCCGGGTCTTCCATGATCGGTTTACCGTCGAGATGCGTGTTGCGGCAGTATTCGACCACCCGCTCCACCAACGGGTCAGCCGCGATGCGGCCGTCGCCGCCATGCTCCAGTTCCATGTGTGTGCTGGCGACTTTCCAGCCGTTGTTCTCGCCGCCGATCAGATACTTCGCCGGCACCCGGACATTGTCGAAGAACACCGCGTTCTTGATGCCCATCATCATGTGCATGTGTTGTATGGTGATGCCGGGAAGGTTCGCGGGGATGTGGAGCCAGGCGAGGTTCTCGTGGCGTTTGCCCTGCGGATTGGTACAGACCAAAGTCCAGAGATAATCCGGCGGCAAATGATGGCCAACCATGACCTTTTGGCCGTTGACAATGTAATGACCGCCGTCGCGGATCGCTTTGGTCTGGCAATTCGCGATATCGCTGCCGCCGTGGGGCTCGGTCAAAACCTGCCAGACGCAAATTTGTGCCCGCGTGATGGCCGGCAAGAATTCTGCCTTTTGCTCTTCGGTGCCCCAGCGAATCAACACCGGCGCGACAATGCGCGCCAAAGTGTAAAATACATGCGAGAGGTTTAAACCGTATTTGAAAAGCTCGGTCTCCAACACCACCTGATGGTCGACGGTCAATTCCGCGCCGCCGTATTTTTTCGGATAGATCGGAAACAGCCAGCCCTTCGCCCCCAGCTTTTCCGCGAGGCCGCGGCGAAACCTGTATTCCTGATCGTCTTCGCGGGTCGACCACGAAGCCGACCAGCGCAAATGCTCGTGTCCTTTGAATTGCTCAGCCAGCCAGGCGCCGACCTCTTTGCGAAAGTCCACTGCGTGGGGGGGATCTGCGCTTACATTGAAATCCATCGTTCTCTCCTTCTCGGCTGCTGAAAAACAGCCATCTGCTTCGTTGCGCTAGCTCGATTTCGCGTCAACGTACGCGAAGAGTACGCCTCCGCTCATCGAGCGTCGCGCGCCTCGCATATGGCCATTTTTGAGCAGCCGCACTTAAATTCACTCTTATTCGTTTCGGTTTCGGGTCGGGAGAACCCTAAACGCGAAACATTAAACTCGCAACGACTTATATCACTCCACTTGCTCTTAGCTCCTTGATCGCTTCGGATTGGTAGCCGAGCCGCGCCAGGATCTCCTCGGTATTTT
>DATACQ010000258.1:0-3807 GCA_036258955.1 Binatia bacterium | reverse complement strand
CTTCGGGCTTGAGCTTGCCGTCAACAAAAACATAGCGGCTCCCGGGCGCCGCGTCGGTATGGTATTTGATCTCGGTTGTCGGTCGCACTTCGGGCTGAAAAATGTAACCGGCATACTTGGAAAACTCGCGTTCGCCTTTGGCAAAATCGAATGGCTTATCCTCATGAGTGTAACCGCGGTTGCGGAATAAGACCGTCACAGTACCGTCGCCGCGAGTCACTTTGTATTCGTGCACTGTGCCGGTTGGAATGTATACACAAGCGGGCGAAATGATCTTGTGCACTCTTCCTTCGAAGATAATCTGCCCCTCAAGCCCAGTGAGATCCGGGTTATTACCGATGAAGTAGTAGAACTCGTCGGTATTATGGCAGTGCGGCACCTGATAGTCGGGAACCGGCGAAGGCAAGTCTCTAGCTTCATGGATTGCGACGTAAATATCGGCATCGGGATGCGAATCGCGGTTGATAAATACATAACGCTTCACCGGCAGCGCGCTCAATTGACGCAGCGGCCGCTTCTCTTCATGCTTGCCACCGAGCACACCGGGCCGCGCCTTGACGATGTATTTTGCTAAATCCATAAATCTCCTCTTAGCATGTCCGAGATTTTGTTTGCCTTTAGGCTGATGACTTTTACGACTCGCCCATCACTTTTTTCATCCGCTCGATGATGTCCGGCGGCTGATTGATCACCTCTTTTGCCAAGGCCTCGAGCCGCTCGCCGCTGACGGGTGCTATCTCCCATTGTCGCTTCTTAGCTTCGGACATGAATTCAGGATCTTTGAGCATGTTCAGATAAGCCTCGCGGAGCAGCTTCACGCGATCCGGAGGTATCCCCGGCGTTGCCACAATGGGCCGGCCAAAAGCGCCCGGGCCGAGAACCACTCGCGCCAGCCGTTTCGTCGCCTCGGTTCCTTTTTCCTGGTCCATCAATTCCCAAATGGTTGGCGTCTCGGGCAACCGATGATTGCGCTTATCGCCGGTTTGCACCAGGAATCTTACAAAACCGTTTTTTGCCCAGGTTCTTCCCGGCTCGCGCCCAAAGAAAGCGCTGATGGTTGTGCCGCGGCAGTGGATCTCGTTTTTCTCCACGGCTAAATCCACGTCAGCGGCTCCCGGATAGCCGGTCACCACATTGATCCTGACGCCGAAGATTTCTTCGATCAACTTGGGTATGTAAAACCCCGTGCTGCCGACTCCCGAAGCGCCGCAGCGCGGCGGTTCGCCGGCTTTGCGCAAATCGAGCAGCGTTTTATACGGCTGATCCGATCGAATAAACAACAGCTCGTCGTTTTCTTCGGGCGTGCCGATCCAGGTGAACTTGGCCCAATCAAACTGAACTTCTTTTCTGCCTAGGAGCTGCGCGAAATAAATCGGCGCTGTCACCGCCCCCAACGTCAGCCCGTCGGGCTTGGCGACGCTGTAAACATAATTTGCCGCGGTTAGCGACCCACCACCGGGCATGTTCTGCACAAGAATTTCCGGTTTGCCCGGGATCTGTCTCGGCAGGTGATTCGCCACCACGCGGGCATACAGATCGCTCGCTGCGCCGGCGGAAGCGCCGACGACTATCTTCATTTGCTTGCCTTTATAAAAATCGCTCTGGGCTCTAAGTCCAGAGCTATCGATTAACAGCAACAAGATAATCAACAATGCCCTTTGAATCATCGTACTATCTCCGTTTCGAATTCCTGGCATAACTCGCCTCGAGCTTACTTAACTCCGTCATGCCGGTTGCGTCCCAGGGCAATTTTCCTCCGCCGGTAAACGGCGTGCCGCTGTGCGCCACCGCGAATTCATCCGACGCGCGTATGTCTTTTTCTTTGAAGTCCTGAAAAAAAGACCAGGCGGCGGTTTTTAAGACCAGATCGGGTAGAAACGTATACCATGCGGCATTGAGCCCGAGCGCTTCATGCTCTTTAAGGCTCAAGGCTCGCGGCAGCTGGCCTTTCATCGCCGAGAAGGGCCCCTTGACGACTCTGCGAGCGCGTTTGATCTCGGTCACCGAGTGAGGCGATTCGAACTGCACCCAATCAACCCGGCCTTGACTTTCGTAAAGGCGCAGCCGCCGCAACAACTCATTCATGCCGCCGTTAACCGCATTGCGCGCATAACACTGCGCCATGATCACGAAATCGCGATCGATCTCATTCTTCGCATCCACGGCTACACTGTAGCGCACTATCGCGTCTTCGCGGCTGACGATGGAAATGCCCGCCGATCCGGTGCGCCGTTTCTGGTCCAGCGGCTGATCGTCCAGCCGTAAGCCGGCCAGTCCCGCTTCGATACATTCGCGCACCAGGCGGCGCACCGCCATGATTCCGCCGTGGCCGGTGTCGCCGTCAAGAATCACCGGTATCTTCACCGCGCGCGCGATCCACTTGGCAAACTCGACACACTCCATCATCGACAGAATGCCCAGATCGGGTTGACCGGTATAGTTGCCGCCCGTAATACTCGTGCCAACGAAACACGCTTCAACGCCGTTGGCCTCCATGATCTTCGCGTGAAAGGCGTTGGGCGCGCCGAGTACCGCCAATACTTTGTTTTTGCGGCCGAGCAACTGGCGTAATTTCTTACTCGGCCTCATGCGGAATACCGCCGATAATATTTTACCGCGTTGTCCCACAACAGTTTGCGCATATGTTCGGGTTTCAAGTTCCAGCTCGTTACGGTTTCGACAGAGACCGGAAACCAGCTCTCGCCGTGCGGGTAGTCAGACCCGAACATAAGAATATCCGGGCCCAGTAGATCGATCACGCTTTGAGTAATCTCGGCGCCTTCGGAAACTTCGATACTCTGAAAATACCGACCGCCGGTAACATAGCTGCGAATCGTTTCTTTGAGCGGCGGCAACGCTTCGGGACACAGCTTGGTGTGCTCTTCAAGACGATTAACCCATACCGGGAGCCAACCATGTCCCGCTTCTAGGGTACCCACGCGAATATTCGGATAGCGGTCCATGATCCCCGCGCCGATTATGGCGGCCATGTTGCGCTGACCACACCAGGGGTGAGCCGCCGAGCGTTGCAGCCAAAGATTATCCCAGGAATCGAGACCACCCGGCGCATAAGGCGGCATGACCGTGAAAGTGTGTAGAGCAATGGCTAGATCGTATTCCGCCGCCGCATGCCAGATTGGTTCGAGGTCGGGGTGATCGAGGGGGAACTGATAGGGAGCATAGACAAAAAGCGCAAGCGGCCAGGTCTCCTTGGCTGTGCGGCGCAATTCCGCCAGGGAAGTTTGGATATCGCGCGCGGCGACCAGGATCACACCCTTCAGGCGCTCGGGAAAAACGGCGCAATAGTCGGCCATCCAGCGATGGTAGGCTTCATAAACCGCGGTTTCGAGCTCAACATCATCGATGGTGGTCCAGCAGCCGAACCAACCGGATGGCAGCATAAAGTTGACATCGATGCCCTCGATATCCATATCCTTTATGCGAACGGCGGGATCGCGCTCACAACGCGGATCGGGTTTGCCGTGCTGATGGCGCTTGTAGCCGCTCATGTATTCGTCCTTTTGCGGGGCTGCGTCGCCGCTCAAGCCCAAACGGCGCTTATACGAGCGCTCGCCCATTAGATAGGTGACGGCGCCGTCCTTATTCTTAACTCTGTACTTTTCGTAGCGTGCGAGCTTAGCGCGCGCGGAACTTGCCATGTAAGGCTCCAACAGTTCCGCATCGGGCCTGACATGTGTGTCTGCATCGAAAATGTTGTAGCCATCACGTGCCATGGATTGGCTCCTCGTTTTTTATTAACTGCCAATCACAGTCGCTAGCCGTAAAGCGGGGGCAGTGTCAAGGCTC
>DATACQ010000257.1:0-3076 GCA_036258955.1 Binatia bacterium | reverse complement strand
ACCGTCCGGTCAGAGGCAGAATCTATTGGCTTCGCTACGAAAGGCTTGCTCCTCGCCTCCGCATCAGGACCAACTGCGGAATCCGGGTTAAAATGCCCAGCGTTCGGCGACCTGGAAGCCCGGGCTCGACTCAGAGTGTTGCGTTCGCCCTGCGCCTGAATTGTTAGAATTTCAGGAATTTTAGAATTGGATCGATGCAGGCTTCCGGGCTGGTCCCCAGCGTTGGGAGATGAACTTCGGGCGATTCCGGCGGCTCATACTCGCTGTCTATCCCCGTGAAGTTTTTCAGTTAGCCACGCCGGGCTTTTGCGTACAGACCTTTGACATCCCGCCGTTCGCATTCCGCCAACGGCGTATCGACAAAGACTTCGATGAACTCCCCCGCATCAAACAGGCCGCGCGCCAGTCGGCGCTCCGCGCGAAACGGTGAAATGAAGGCTACGATCACGATGAGCCCCGCGTCCACCAGCAGTTTCGCGACCTCGGCTACCCGGCGGATATTCTCCACGCGATCGGCTTCGGTGAAACCTAAATCCCGGTTTAGCCCGTGACGCACATTATCGCCGTCGAGTATATAAGTGTGCTTGCCCTCGGCATGCAATCTTTTCTCGAGGAGGTTGGCGATTGTCGATTTACCGGACCCCGAGAGTCCGGTAAACCAGAGGCACCGCGCCTGCTGGTGTTTCATCTGAGCGCGCAGAGTCTTTGTTACCTCCAGTGCTTGCCAGTGGATGTTAACGGCGCGACGCAGCGCGAAATGGATGATCCCGGCGCCAACCGTTTCATTCGTCAGTTTGTCAATGACGATAAACGCTCCCAGTCTTTTATTTTGGCTATAGGGCGCAAAAGGCACAAAACGATCGAAACTCACGTTAACGGTCGCGATCTCGTTCAGGCCGAGCGTCTTGGCTGCGAGATGCGCGCCGGTATTGATATCCAGACGGTGCTTGATGTGCGTAATGCTCACGCTGGCAGACTTGCTGTGGATCAAGGCGGCGTACGGGCGTCCAGGGAATAATGGCTGCTCGCTCATCCAGAAAAGATCGGCCTCGAACTGATCAGCAGCTTCCAGTGGACGGGAAGCAGCTGCTATGACATCGCCCCGGCTTGCATCAACTTCATCCTCCAGCACCAGAGTCACTGATTGGCCCGCGCTTGCTTCGGGAACCGACGCTTTCCAGACCACAATCTGTTTGACTCGACTGGCGACCCCCGACGGGCTTATGCGCACGCTGTCGCCGGGTTTGACCGAACCGGTGGCTATGCGTCCGGAGAAACCGCGGAAGTCGAGATTCGGTCTATTGACCCATTGCACCGGCATCGTAAACGGTTGGCCGGCTTCACGCTGCGCGGCCGGGACCGTCTCGAGCCATCCCAGAAGGCTGGGGCCTTCATGCCAAGGCATCACGGTAGCGCCCGAATCAACGATGTTCTGACCTTCAAGCGCGGATACCGGGATGGCCGTGATCATCTCGAAGCCGAGTGGCTCGGCGAAGCTCCGGTAAGCAGAGTCGATCTCTCTGAAGACACTCTGCGACCATCCGACGAGGTCCATCTTATTTACCGCTAGAGCCACTTGCCGTATGCCGAGCATCGAGACGATGCGGCTGTGACGTTTGGTCTGGGTGAGCACTCCCTTGCGCGCATCAATCAGCAGAACGGCGGCCTGTGCCGTGGAGGCACCGGTCGCCATATTACGGGTATACTGCTCATGCCCCGGGGTATCGGCGACGATAAAGCGTCGCTTCGGGGTAGCGAAGAAACGATACGCCACGTCGATGGTGATGCCTTGTTCGCGTTCGGCCTGTAGCCCATCGACTAGTAAAGCAAAGTCTAACCGGTCGCCCTGAGTGCCGAATTTTTTGGAGTCAGCCTTGAGCGCCTCCAGTTGATCTTCGAAAATCAGCTTGGTCTCATAGAGCAAGCGGCCGATCAATGTTGACTTGCCGTCATCGACACTTCCGCAGGTAATGAATCGCAGCGTATCCATTAGAAGTAACCTTCTTGCTTCTTGCGCTCCATGGAACCTGCGCCGTCGTGGTCGATCACCCGCCCCTGGCGCTCTGAAGTTGTCGCTCCCAGAGTCTCGGCGACGATTTCGTCGAGTGTCGTCGCGTTGCTTTCTATGGCCGCGGTCAGCGGATAGCATCCGAGAGTGCGAAAACGCACCATGCGCATTTCTGGTTTTTCCCCTCGTTCCAGCGGGAGCCGCTCATCGTCCAGCATGATCCATTGGCCGTAACGCTTCACGACAGGTCGCTGCTTAGCGAAGTACAGCGGAACGATCGGAATATTCTCCTGGCGGATGTAAGCCCAGATGTCCGCTTCGGTCCAGTTGGAAAGCGGGAATACTCGTATTGTTTCGCCGCTATTGATGCGCGTGTTGTACAGAGTCCAAAGCTCCGGGCGCTGCGCTTTGGGGTCCCAACGGTGTCCCGGGGCGCGAAATGAAAAGATGCGCTCCTTGGCGCGTGACTTCTCCTCGTCGCGCCGGGCGCCGCCGAAAGCCACGTCGAACCCGTACAGGTCGAGGGCTTGCTTAAGCGCTTCGGTCTTCATGACATCGGTATGGTAGGCCGAGCCGTGGGTGATGGGCCCAATGCCCTCGGCGGCGCCCCGCGGATTGGTATAGCTGATGAGCTCGAAACCAACTTCTTTCGCGGTGCGGTCGCGGAACGCGATCATCTCGCGGAACTTCCAGCCGGTATTGATGTGCATCAACGGAAACGGAATAGGACCGGGATAAAAAGCTTTCTGCGCCAGCCGCAACATGACTGACGAATCCTTGCCGATCGAGTACAGCATCACCGGTTTTGCGGCAGTCGCTGCTACTTCACGCATGATCTCGATGGATTCAGACTCCAACTCGGAAAAAACGTCGTGCCCCATAGCTGAAGGATTCACCCCTGATGAACTATCTCAATACACCGCAACTCGCATTAATCGGCGATTTTCGCATGCCGTTGACCCTCGCACAAGTGGAACTCACGAGATTATCACTGATCAAGCATCGGTTTTGCGTTTATCGGCCCCTGAGGATCGGCTTACAAGCGATCATCACGAAAAGGAGTGTCGG
>DATACQ010000256.1:0-4660 GCA_036258955.1 Binatia bacterium | reverse complement strand
ATTTGCTCACCGCTCTCCCTAACAACCCGAGCTTTCTTTTGTCAAGAAGTTCCCAATTAAGGCATCGATTCTCCCGGAGTACTTGCCCGCCGTTGTGCCGAAGGAGTTGTCAAAGGGAGACGCCGCTCTTGACGGACGTTTAGCGGTTGCGACGCACACCAGTCGGGAGCGGTTTCGGTTTTCTTCGGCCTGATATTAGCGAGCCCTGTGTGGCGCCCGTCGCTAACCAACCCTGAAGTTCCGAAAATATCGCTCCTGTGATAAAGAGCAAAGCTGCTCGATTGTTGACCCCATACTCCAGATGGAGGTTTCCCTATGCGCCGAATGAATTTGGCCGCGGTAGCGGCAGCTATTGCTCTTGGTGTCCTTGGTGGATGCGCGACCGCGGTGTCCGAACGTTCCGTCACGGCGTACGAACGCGCGCGGTTGATCGTCGGCGATGGACGCGTCATCGAGAACGCGACGTTGCTTGTGGAGGGCGCGAAAATCGCACAGGCCGGCGCGGCCGCTGACGTTCGCGTGCCGGCCGGCGCGACGCGGGTGAACCTCGCAGGCAAGACCGTGATGCCGATGATCATCGACACCCACGTCCATCTCAGCGAAACGCGCGAAGCGCTCATTCGAGATTTAAAACAGCGCGCGTACTACGGCGTCAGTGCCGCGTTGAGTATGGGCACGGACGGCTATGGCCTGCTCGATATGCGCAATGAGGTGATTCCCGGCGCCGCGAGGTTTCGCAGTGCAGGGCGCGGCATCACGATGCCCGAACCGGGGCGCAGCACAGTGCCATACTGGATTACGACCCCGGCGGAGGGCCGCAAGGCCGTGCAGGAGATCGCGGCTCACAAAGCCGATATCGTCAAGATCTGGGTCGATTCACGTGACGGTAAGTACAAGAAACTAACTCCTGAACTCTATGGCGCCATCATTGACGAGGCGCACAAGCGCGGCCTGCGCGTCACGGCGCACATCTTCGAACTCGAGGATGCCAAAGGGCTCATCCGCGCTGGTGTCGACGTGTTCGCGCACGGCATTCGCGACAAGGATGTTGATGATGAAGTGATGGCGATGTTCAAGCAGCGTCCAAACCTGGTTCTCACGCCGAACCTGCCGGACCGAGGCGTGAAGGCGGACTTAAGCTGGCTGCGCCCCAGTCTGCCCCCCGACGAGTTCGCAAAACTCGAGAAGGCGAACACAGACCGGCCCAAGACCCAGGCGCTCTTCGGGATTCAAGCGCGCAACCTCGCGAAACTGAATGCGGCAGGCGTGCGCATCACGCTCGGAACCGACGGCAACCGGTCGTGGGGTCCGCATGAAGAGATGTTGGACATGGTGAGCGCCGGAATGACGCCGATGCAGGTCATTGTCGCGGCGACGCGCAATTCGGCCGAGTTACTGCGGCTGGCCGACGCCGGCACACTGCAGGCCGGCAAGAGCGCCGACTTTATCGTTCTTGACGCGAACCCGCTTGACGACATCACCAACACGCGACGGATCTCAGCAGTGATCTTGCGCGGCGAGACCGTAGACCGCACGCAGCCGGTCCGCTGAGGGTACGCGGTAACCTGATCCATTTACTTGTGTACTCGCCCTTCGGTCGCCCATTATCATGCAGGTCAAATTATCGAGTTTACGAAAGAAGATTGCATAATGGGCGCTGTTTAGAGGTTTAGCGTTCATTTTCTGGCTGGAACTTGTGCTCTAAGACACGTTGCCTCGACCGACGATCGAGTGAAAGTTTACTGTTTTTTCTCGTAGCGTAGATTCGCCGACTGCAGCACCTGCGGATTTACGACATTGATCGGTGTGCCGGCGGCATATGCGACGATTTGGTCGAAAATGTCTGAGAATTGAACCTCGTACTCGTCTCGTGTGACATAGCCGATGTGGGGCGTGCAGACCACGTTATCTAGTGCGAACAAGGGATAGTTGACGTCGAGAACCGGCTCCTCTTCATAGACATCGACCGCCGCCAGAGCAGGGCGGCCAGCCTTGAGAGCGTGAAGCAACGCGCCGGGCTCGATCAGACCGGCGCGACTGGTGTTGACCAACAAGGCGCTCGTTTTCATGCGCCCAAGGTCTTGGCCCGTCACGATGCCGCGGGTTGCTTCAACCAGGCGCATGTGGAGTGAGAGCACGTCGCACTCGGAAAAAAACTGCTCTTTGCTCAGCGCCGTCTGGTAACCGTCGCTGCGCGCCCGCTCGCGCGAGCCCTCGCGCGCCCAAACCAGGATGCTCATCCCGAAAGCTTTGCCGTAGCCGGCAACGACGCCGCCGATCCTGCCATAGCCGTAAATGCCGAGAGTTTTCCCGCGCAAATCGTTGCCGACGCCGATCTGCCATTTTCCCGTTTTCAGGGCTGCCATCTGCTGGGGCAGCTGGCGCATCGCCGCAAGTATCAATGCCCATGTAAGTTCCGCGGCGGCATACGAAGGCGTACCGGCGTGCTGGCTCGACGAAACGATAATTCCCAAATCCGTGCAGGCATCGACATCAATGTGCGGGTAGACGCTGCGTTGGCTTATCAGCCTGAGGTTGTTCAATCGCTGAAGCAGCGGTCTGCGGATCTCGGTGCGTTCGCGGATCAGCACCAGGACCTCGGTGTCTTGCAATCGTTCGGCGAGCGCATTGACGGCCTGGACGTGGTCGTTCCAGATTGTGACCTCGTGATCCGCAAGCTTTTTGTAGCATTCGAGGGTGCGGAGCGTGTCGTGATAATCGTCAAGAATGGAAATCTTCATCGTGCACTCCGGCGTCATTGACGTAAGGCCCTTGTAGTATCATCTCGCAGAAATTCTTTAACACGCAGGGAGACTTTTTAGTTATTTCCGGGAAGCGGAAATCCAGATTTCTTCATGGATTTTCCTGAATTCCGGTCGCGCTTCCTCGCGAAAGCGGGGATCACGCCAGCTTGCTCCGAATGACTTGGAAGTGTGTCGAATTCACGGGATAACACTCTAGTTCACCTGTGAACACGTTCTCCGCCATAGTTGAGATTGAAATGTCTGGAACCCTGGCCTAGTCCATCTAACGCTTTGCGTCCGATTTACTCACGCCTCTCGCCACGGCTCCCGGCTATTCGTGAGCCCATAAAAACGTGCTGTGTTATCGACGAGCAGCTTTCGCTTGCTCTCCTCGCTGATATCTTTTCGCCCGAGAAAGGCGTCGACGGCGCCGTAGAGCCGGTCACCGTGCGGGATATCGGAGCCGTATACCCAACAATCGTCGCCGAACTCTTCAATGGCGAACGGGAGTAGTTTCTCGTCCACCTCGAAGCCGAAGTAGATCTGCCCGCGTTGAATATATTCTTTGGGTAGATGCTTGCCGTTATAGCCCCGGTGAAAATCGACTCCGGCGCGTGCGCCGGGAAAGCCGCTGTATTCTTCGATGCGCTCCACCAATGCGGGTACCCAGGAACAACCCGCTTCGAGAAATGCAATCCGCAAGTTTGGGTAGCGATCAGCGATCCCTTTCGAGATCACGCGGTGAAAGGCGAACTGCACGGTCAGCCAGAAGGACAGCGCGGTCTTATCATGGTGAGTGTCATTCACCTGGCCGAGCGCGCGAAAGCTGTGGCCCGTATGGACCGCAACTGGAAGCCCGGTTTCGTTGGCTGCGGCCCAGATCGGCTCCATGGGCGGGTCATCGATGCGCACGTCTCCGGTGACGCCGAGCAGCATTACGGCTACGGCTCCGAGCTTCTTGCCGCGCTCGATTTCGCGAACCGAAGCCGGCGGGTCGATGGGGTCAATAATCGTGACCCACTTTAGACGGTCGGGACATTGGCTGGTGAGATCGGCGACCCAGCTATTGTAGGCGCGCATCATCGCGACCGCCAACTCGCGGTCGTAGGTGATCGGATATGAGAGAAACATCGTCGGATAGATCACCTGAAGTTGGGTATTCTCCCGATCCAATTGTTCGAGGCGAGCTTTGACCGATCGCATTTCCGCGCTTTCGACAGGATCATGAGGACTGATTCCAGGAGTGACTTTTGCGGCGACGCCGTTCTTGCTGAGCGGGAAGCCGGCTTGCTGATAGGGTCCGCTTCGCACGGGAAAAGAGCGGGTATCAATCATCCAGTAGAGCGGGCCGTCCGGGCCGGTCTCGATGATGCTCGGTCTTCTGTCCTTAAGTTTGGGATCCCAGTATTTGTCAGAGAACGTCACTTCGGATTCCGATACATGTCCGTCCGCATCCCAGGCGTTAATCATGTGCACCTCTTGTCCAGATCGATCATGTTCAAACTTCACAGCAGGACATTGCTGTTGCAAGCTGTATAACGCGCGAGCGTTCGACTCAAGCTTTCCGCTGTCCCACAAGATTCGCGATTACGTCACCACACCTGTGTATTCGGCTTGCGGCTCCAAAACTATCTCCAACAGCAAAGCTATGAGTGCAATCGTCGCGGAAATGTGCGATGCCTAAAGCAGAACTGCTCATGAAAGCCAAACAGTTTCGTCCCAGACGCAAGCGAAGCCTCTCGTGCAGAAATTGAGCTGCTGCGAGACCAACGATTCCTAGACCTACAAATTCCGATCCTGCCAAGAGGTGGCTGTGCTATGACACTCATCATCAATAACCAAGAGGTCCAACAGGTGCTCACGATGGAGGACACCATTGCGGCGCTGGAGCAATCGTACCTCCAACTTGCGGCCGG
>DATACQ010000255.1:0-2608 GCA_036258955.1 Binatia bacterium | reverse complement strand
CACCGACGCTTCAAGCGAAGTCGATGCCATCGAGGTGTTCCGGGCCAACGACTCGGTGAGCCAGCCGGTCAAACAAAAAATACTCGACGATAACCCGAGAAGGCTCTACAGCCTTTAAACGAGAATCGTTTCGAGTTCCGGGTTTCGCGTTTGCGGAATTAATTTACAGCTGGCATTTTCAAACCCGAAACTCGTAACCCGAAACGCGATACCATTAATCCCACGTTTGACTTGGCGCGCCACCGCCCGATAGTCACCCGGGTGTTGTGAGAAACGACGGTATGGCCAAAGATTTGCGGAGTTTCATCGCTCAGCTTGAGAGAGAGTCGCCGCAAGAAATCATTCGCATTAGCAAGCCCATTTCACCACGTTACGAAATTTCCGCGCTGCTCACCCATTTGGAAACACAAAAAAAGTTTCCCCTGCTGTTTTGCGAAAATGTCGCGGGGTATAGCGCGCCCGTGGTAATCAACGCTCAGGTAAGCCGCCGGCTGATGGCGCTGGCGCTGGGCTGCGAGGTCCCGGACTTGGCGCGTGTCTACGCCGAACGCCAGTCGAAGATCTTTCCTACATTGGAAATCGAAAACGCACCAGTCCACGAAGTTATCCGTACGAGCGACGAAATCGATTTGACGCAGATCCCATTGCTGACGCATTACGATGTTAACGCCGCCCCATACATAACGGCAGGCATCGTCGCGGCCGCTGATCCGGACAGCGGTGTAAGGAATACGAGCTACAATCGATTGATGATGGCGGACAAGCGTGAATTAAGAATCTTTATGGCCATCGGCCGCCATCTCTGGACGTTGCATCATAAGGTGGAAACGCGGAACGAAGCACTGCCGGTGGCGATCATCATTGGCGTTCACCCACTTTTCTCCCTCGGCGCGCAGGCGTTTACGGCTTCGACGGAAGATGAGTACGCCGTTATCGGCGGAATGCTGGGCGAACCCCTGCGCGTGGTCAGGGGTAAAACCGTTCCGATCTTGGTTCCCGCCGACGCTGAAATGATCATCGAAGGAAAAATTCTGCCCCACGTGCGAAGAATCGAAGGGCCCTTCGGCGAGTTTACCGGCCACGCGGTGCCTTCGGATGAACGGCCGGTGGTTGAAGTCACCGCGATTACGCATCGGCACGGTTACATTTTTCAAGACATTCACGCCGGCTACACAGAGCACAAAATGATGGGAGCGCTGCCGCGCGAAGCGGCGCTGCTCAGAGCGGTGCGCCAGACGGTCCCCACGGTAAACGCTGTTTGCATGCCGGTATCCGGCACTTGCCGTTTTCACGCCTACATCTCCATTGCCAAGCGCGCTCCGGGCCAGGCGAAAAACGCCATTTGCGCGGCTTTCGCGGCTGATATGCTGCTCAAGCATGTAGTCATCGTCGATGACGATATCGACGTCTTCGACGAAGAACGCGTGCTCTGGGCGGTAGCAAATCGTTTTCAAGCCGACCGAGACCTGGTCGTCATTTCATCTGCGCAAGGCAGCGAACTCGATCCCTCCGCCGGTCCTGGTGGCGTAAACGCCAAAATGGGTCTGGATGCAACGAAGCCTATGTCAGGCTTTCCCCCCGAATTACGCGTTCCGAACGAGGCTCTGACGAGAATCCGTCTCGAGGATTTCTTGCCGTAAAGACGAGCCGGACGAGCTTGGCGCCCCATCGGTGTCAATTTATCGTCGCGCAGGTCCGCGCCGAAAGTTCCACCAGAGCCAAAAAGTTGCTTTTCGGAAAAGTCCCACTGTAGTAAAATACCGGGATTCGGCGCTACGCCCGTTGCCCAAACCTGCGATTCGCTTCCTCGTCTTCAACACCATTTTGGGCCGATTGATGCGTAATTGTTAAACGCACGCCATTATCGCTAGGCCTAACGAATGGCACGAGTTGAAGAAACCAAGCTGCGCGTCCTGCGCGGCGCGGTACAAGACAACTTCGACGTACTTCACGGGATCAAGAGCAATGCCAGAGCAAAAATCCCCGGTCGCCAGCGCCATTGGATGATGGGGCTATTGATTATTGCGGGCGCAGTGTATCTCGCGACGCGGTCTTTGGTCGTTTCGACCGGCCAGACAGCAGCGCCGGAGCCAGCACAACCGGCCACAATGGTTAGAGTTGATGGAATCGGCGAATCGGATCCGGCTGTGGCGCAACCACAGCCATTGAATCGGGACGTATTCCCGCTGTCGCTGAAAAGAATCGTGATCGATCCCGGCCACGGCGGCGTTCAGACCGGCGCGATCTCGGAGACCGGTCTCACGGAAAAAGAGGTCACACTTGACGTTGCGCTGCGTCTGCGCCGGCACCTATCCGATGCCCCGTTCGAAGTTCTGCTGACGCGCGATTCCGACAAGACGTTGGGCTTGGAGAAAAGAGTGGCCTTTGCGAACTCCAACAATGCGGACCTTTTTGTGTCCATTCACGTGAACTGGATGGAACCGCGCACGATTCGAGGGCCGGAAACTTTTTTTGTCGGGCCTACCGACGACCCGCACACATTGAAGCTCGTCAGCATCGAGAACCGAGAGTCCGGGTACTCCTTTGCCGACTTACGCCACGCGCTTGACAAGATTTACATCGACGCCCGGCGCGATGAATCCCGGAC
>DATACQ010000254.1:0-5464 GCA_036258955.1 Binatia bacterium | reverse complement strand
TTTTCCGCCTGGTGAATGGCGTCGCGGGTCTCGAGCCATTCGACAGGAAGAGTAAAATCCGGATCGCTGAAACCGGTGCCCGCGCGCCGTGTGCGCGGGCTTTTGTGGTATTCTGAATAATTCTTCCAGGCCAGCTCAATGATCCTCTCAATTTCCGGAGCAACGCCTGCGAAACTCGGATCGTAGAAGCGCTCGCGAGCACGCTTGGAAAATTCTTCGCGCGAGATTTGCGCGCTCGGTGTTCCCGTGCGGACCTTAGGTTTCGGCATACTTGCTCCGGAACTATTTTCGAAGCGTCTTTCTTTGGGTACGGATCAAGTCTGCAGGCTTACGTCTGCCGTCGCAGCGCCTTTGAGTAGCTGAGGAGATCGTCTCCCATGAAGTGATTTCTTTGGCGGAAAATGCACCGCTTGTCTGCCGCCAGCCATACTAGCGCACGTCGCCGGGAAAGATTTTGGATGCGTGCTCGCGATTGACTGCCTGTATGAGGGAATTATCATAGAATCGCGCTGGATCGGCAGTTTTGGCGTTAGGGTCCGAAGATTCGTCGAGGACAACCCGAATCGCTGTGGGATCGATTGACATGTCCTTGTTCCAAACTCTCAGCCCTTGCTGGTAATTGTCCGCTAGAATTTTGGGGTCTGAGATCTTTGTGTATTTCGCCTCGGTCTTCCTGGCAAAGTCTTCATCTTCGAGCGTCTTCTTCAAACCATCCAGGTAGGACATGAGATACGCCTTGATCGTGTTCGGATACTTCTGAGAAAAGTCCCGGGTGACCGCCGTCCCGGGTCCGATGATTTTCAAACCTTCTCTAAAGTAGTCGATAATGACCGGATAACCTTTTTGCTTTGCCAGTTCGGTCTGGGGCGGCGAGATGACGAGCGCGTCGGCGTTGCCGGCAAGAAAAGTTTGCAAGGCTTCCGGCGGGCTGCGATGAAAAAGAAGTTTGATATCTTTGCCCACCTGCATTCGGTGTTTTCTCGAGGTCAGGCGCACTGCAATTTCACCAAAGGCGCCCGGGAAGGTCGTGGCAATCGTCTTGCCGCGCAGTTTTTCGAAGGACGTAATCTCCTTCTGTCCGAAGAGGATAAGCGAATTACGATCCACCGGGGCGGCGACGTAAATAATATCTGCGCCCGCCAGATTGGCGGCAATGGCCGCGGTCCCGCCCTGATAAATGTCGAGCGTACCCGAGATCACGCCTTGAACCGCTACAGTCGCGCCGACTACGTTGACGGACACGCCCAGGCCTCGCTTCGCAAAGTAGCCTCCATCCAACGCCACCAGCAAAGGTAGCGTGGTGGTCCCGGAACCCGCGGTAGCAACGACAAGCTGCGTCTTCTCGGGCGTAACCAGAGTCGTTTGCCCGACGGCTTGGGGCGCGAGCGGCAGCGCTGTTGCTAGGATGAACGTCAGTAATAGTTTGGACGAGCGCGCCGTCAAAAGACGCTTCATGATCTCGTGACCTCCAGGAATATCATCGAGTCTTCATTTTTCTTCAGCAAACATTTCCTCGGGTTTGACCGCGCGTGGCAGGATCTTTTGTTGATGCGCGAACTCGACGATGGCTTCGAGTGCTTTGCGGTTGGATGCCAAACCGTTGGGGAGCGGATCGTCACCGACAATGCTACGGCGCCTTGCCAGGAGCTGTTCGTCGGGCGATAGTTCGGCGCCTGAGCTTAACCGATCCAGGAACTGCAATTTCGCTGCTTCAAAGCCGGCGAACAGCCGGGGGGCCAGCGAGGGTTCGGACCGGAGCAGTGCGTCCTTCACAACGATCGTGTGATTGATAGGATAGATCCCAGTCTTCCGATACCAGCCGGCCTCCGCTTCGGCCGCGCCGGAGATCAGCGGCTTGATCGCCGGAGATTCGACTTTACCGACGCCGATAGCGGCCGCGAGTTCACCCGCCACGAGCATCTCGGCTAGGTTCGCGCCCGGCCGCTCCAACACGTTGGCGGGCTTGCGGTACTCCTGAACGTGTTCTTCGTCTACCACCACCCAGGTGATCTTGTCGAGATCGACGCCGTACTCCGACGCGAGAATTCCTCTCGTCCAGACACCGGTGGTGACAGTGTAAGCACGCACCCCCACCTTCTTGCCCTCGAGATCTTTCGGCGACTGTACGCCTGAATTAACGTTATAGACGATGGGTGAGTGGTGGAACTGGCGCATGACGAAAACCGGCAGCGCGGTGAACGGTTTGCCGTGGGCCTTGGCAGTCAGGTAGGTGGTAATGGCCATCTCGCAGAGATCGAACTCGAGCGTGCGGCACATACGGCGGAAGGCGCCGATGATCGGCGAAACTTCAACGTGCTCGAACTCGATACCCGGCAGCGGCACGCTGCCATCTTTCAAACTCTTCGTGTGCGGGTAAGTCGCGATCGCGGTTTTCAAAACAGTCATGTCACGCTCCAAATTGAAGACTCAGAGATAACGGGCCATTCAACCATGCCGCACCTATATCGCCGACATTGTCAAAGCGTCAAGGCAAAGATTTGGGTCGAATTCGGTGCGATGCTTAAGGTGGGCCAAAGAGGAGTACGGAATTTTCGTAAAGAATCTTTCTCTTCTGCTGCTCCGAGAGGTCGCTCCGTTCGATAATTTTGATGGCGGAGTTTTCACGCTTTTCCGAATGCGGAATATCCGATGAGCAAACGATGTGGTCGTCGCCCATAACAGCGAGTTCGTGACTAAGCAATCGGTCTTCTGCTTCGGCGGCGACGAAAAGTCTTCCCGATACCAAGTATTGTTCGATGCTTTGTCTCGGTAACGAATCTTTGATCGGCATATCACATCGATCAATAGGCAGATAATGCCCTAACCGTCCGATCATATAGAAAATCCACTCAGCGCCGAATTCTAAGAAGGCGACCTTCAAAGTTGGGAAGCGATCGAGTATTCCGTCACCAACGAGCGCGACGAAAGCCAATTGCGCGGGTAGACTCATACCAATCCCATGAGTTTCAAAAAGATTCTGACAGACCTGTTCGAACGGCGTGTAGCTCATCCCCATGTGGACGCACAGCGGGAGACCCGTAGCCGCAAACTGTTCCCAAATCGGTAGAAAGGTCGGGTGCGAAAGCAGACGATCCCCGACCGTTCCGAAAACAACGGCGGCGCTTGCTCCCAGCCTATGAATTTCTTCGATCGCCTCGACCGCTTCTCGCACATCGCGCATCGGCAACAAGCCGGCCCATTTTAGCCGCTTAGGATTGTACGCGCATTGACGCGCCATATACCGGTTATAGCAGCGGAACAGCGCGGCTTCGAAGCCGGGCTCGGAAGTCATCCGCGCGTACAATGTCGTCGGGAAGAGCATTTGACAGTCGACTCCGGCTTCATCGAGATCCCTAATGCGCGCTTCAGGCGCGGCGAGGGTAATGCTACCGATCGAAAAATGCGCCGTATCGGGCGCGCCGAACTCTTTCAGAACTCGTTTGGGCTCATTTCCGGGTTGAGCTCCGGGACCGAATGGTGCAGGAAGTAGACGCCCTTCGACTATCCAGCCGTTGGTCCAGCGACCAAGATCGGCCGAATCCTCGATGCGGACCGGGCGAGGCCGACGCGCCGCATATATCGCCGGCAGATCCTCCCACATTTTTGGACAGAGCATCGCGTGAGCATCGGCATCAAATATCGCATATCCTCGAATCATCGATGTTTCTCCTTACAGCGAGGGAAGCCACACCAATTCCTGTCCGCCTGCCAAGTAAAGCAACCGTGAGGCTAAAAAGTCGCCAACCAAGCACTACCATCGTTCCGCCAAAGCAGCAATCCAGGTTGCGCATCTCACAGCTCGATGAGCTTTCAGAGCGCCGTGAAGCTTCCACACAATACGAGCAATTTGTCGTTGACATACCGGGCGCGATGCTGCGATAACTACCGCGTCGATCGCCTCCCTCTCCATTGGCCGGAAAGGAGAATCCCACGCCCGCTTACGATTCCAGACCAGCCGCTGCACCGAGCTCGCACTCCGCAGTTCGACTTTTACCGCGACTGCGGCGGCTATGCGAAACAGCAAAAATCTTCTTTCGGAGGTAATCAATATGCTCGCCAAAGCACGCTGGATAATCATTGCTATCGCGCTCTTTGCGGCGCCGGCGCAGTCTGAACAGATCAAGGTTGCTTATTCCGGTGTCTCTGCCGCAGGCACGCCTCTGTGGCTCGCCAAAGACGAAGGGGTCTTCACAAGGCATGGATTAGAAGCCGAACTCGTAACGGTGCGCAGCGCGCCCATACAGGTGTCCGCGCTTGTCTCCAATGAGGTGCAGTTTGTGCGCGGTAGCGTCTCCAGTATGCTGACGGCTGCAGCGCAAGGCGCGAAGCTTAAAATTCTTTTTTCGCTTTTCGCTGAAAGGGCGTCCTACGATTTTCTGGTGTCGCCCTCGATTACTCGTGCCAGCGATTTGAGAGGCAAAAAAATCGGGGTTCAGGACTTTAGCGGATTGCTCTGGACTCTGACCATGTTGTCGCTCAGGGAGCTCGGTCTTGACCCACAGAAGGACAATATCAACATCCAGGCGATCGGCGACAGCACGGTAATTGCCCAATCTCTCGCATCAGGGATCATCGACGGAGCCGCGCTCGACAAATTGCAGTCAGTGAGGCTTCAGGGGCTGGGAGTCAAAGTGCTATTAGACTTAAGCCGCATTGCGTTTCCTTCCAGCCCTTTCATGAGCGCGGAGTCTTTTATCCAAAAGAATCCTGAGGTGGTTGAGAAGTTCATCAAGGCGCTCATCGAGGCCAGCACTATCATGCGCGCTCAGAAGGAAAGGGGCCTGGCCGTCCTTCAGAAACATATCAAAGCAGACAGGCAGCTCGCCGAGATCGGATATAAGAATCTTCTGGAGGATCTAACGCCTTATACTTTTATCACCGTCAAAGGTTTGAAAACGGTCCAGGAGATCATCGCTCTGCGCGACCCTAAAATAGCGAAGTTCAACGTTGAGGACCTTCTCGATCAGCGCATTCTGAAAAAGATCGTAGCGAGCGGATACGTGGATGACATCGAACGAAAATACAAAATTGCGCGTTAGTGTCCGGTAACTTTTTCAGTGAGTCTGCAACGTTCCGAGGCCTTCGCTCTCTGACGCTGAATAGGCGTGCAATAAGAGTGATGCTTTCCGTCCTTCGTTAAATTGACGGTTCTAAAGTTTTGAGTTTGTCCGAAAACCAACCCGAGCCGCGGATTACCGTAAGCGCCTGCTAGGCGTTTTGCCGAAGGCTGCCATACAGGCGCTCGGGGGTAATTAGAATCAGGCTTCGCTCCTGATCGCGCATCTGTTGCGCGAATTCCTCGTCTGTCCCCTTGGGAGCTCGCCCCATAGCAACGTAGAGGTCCCGCAGGCGTTTGATGTGCGCCGACGTGTCTTGCCAAGGCTCGACGGAGGCAGGACCCTCGACGGTGACGTAGCGCCGGGTGTCGAGCTTGATAACAGTGACGGTCGCGCGGCCTGTCCGT
>DATACQ010000253.1:0-3070 GCA_036258955.1 Binatia bacterium | reverse complement strand
GACCATTTATGTGGATCCGAATGCCAACGCTCTCGGCATGATGATCGCGAATCACACACAGGCTTATTGGCAGACAACCTCACACACGAACCAGCCGGTTCTGATTGCCGAGCTAGGGGTCGGATCCGAGCGTTTTGCCGGATACTACGACAACGCCGAATTCGGAAAAAAGTTGATGGGCATTCTAAATGGCCAACTGATCGCGGAACGCTAGCCCAGCCCGCTGATCAAAATGCCTGTTGCAGCTGCTCTAGAAGATCCCGAGGCGAGGCTCGCGAAGGCCAAGTCGTAGGGCAAGGTCGCGCACTGCCCTGCACTACCCCTACGTGGACGCGAAATCGATCGAGCGCAACAACAGACTGTGTGAAAACTCCGTTGATGGTTCGACTGGGCTCACCACGAACGGAACACCGATCAGCAAAATCGCTAGTTTGTCCGTTCGCCCTGAGCGATGTCGACGGGCCCAACAGTTTCACACAGTCTGTGGAAGCATATGGGTCTTTTCAGCAGTCTGCTAACCCGCCAAAGTGACGCCGAAGAGCCAGCCGGCGCCGTAGGTCACGCCCGAGGCCAATAAGCCGATGCCGAGCATGCGCAGTCCGCTAAGAATCGGGCCGCGGGCAGAAAAGATCGAGAGTAATGCGCCGATCACGAATAGGGCCGCGCAGCTCAGACCTGCACTGGCGATCCAAGCCACGGTACCGGAAGTGAAAAGATAAGGAATCACTGGAACTAGGGCGCCGATCACGAAAGCCGAAAACGAACTCAGCGCCGCAATCCAAGGCGACCCCAACTCCGAAGGGTCGAGGCCCAGCTCTTCGCGCGCCAGAGTGTCGATGGCAGTGCGAGGATTGGCGATGATGCGGCGGGCGAGCAACGAAGCCTCATTCTCGGGCAGCCCTTTTGCTTGATAGATCAAGGACAGCTCCTCTTCCTCCTCTTTTGGAGACATCTCGAGTTCTTCCTTTTCCATCTTGATCTGTTGCTCGAACAGCTCACGTTGCGCGCTGACCGAGACGTATTCGCCGGCTGCCATTGAAAAAGAACCGGCCAGCAATCCCGCAACTCCCGCGAGCAACACATATTCCGCCCGCGCCTCTGCCCCGGCGAAGCCCATCACGAGACTGAAATTGGATACGAGACCGTCATTCATGCCAAACACCGCGGCACGCAAGCTGCCCGCTTGCAGCATCGTGTGACCTTCCCGTCGCGCTATCGCCTCCCGCCCCGAAATTCCTGGCTCCATTGCCCGCAAGGCTCGACTGTGAGCCCGCTCTTGCGCAGGAAGCCCTTGGGCTTCCGGTTGCTCCATGTAGCCGGCATCATCGCGCCCTTCCATAGCGCTGATGATGGGCAATATCTTTTGAGTGCCGACGCGCCGCGCTAGCCAGCCGAGCAAACGCGCGCGCAGGCTCAACCGGTACGTCGGAACGGCGGCTCCGCCTTGCTGTAGCAGCCAGGCCCAACGTTGTGCGTGGTGCTCTTCAATACGCGCCATCCTTTCAAATATCGCCGCGCGCTTTTCGTCCTTCTCGGCTTTGGCCAAAGCGCGATAAAGCGTGATGCCGTCCATCTCGACTAAATAGTTCTGCTTGTAACGGGCGAGATCTGCTGGGGTGATATTTTCCTGGCGTTTCATGAAAGAACGCTTGGGCCGCGATCGCCGGTCAAGTTACGCGTTGGCTTCTCTTAAAAACTCATTGCACAGCAACCCGCGGTTGGCAAATCGGCCGAGCCTTGCGCGGCTGGCTTGTTTTATTCTAACGTTGTTGAGCATGATTGCTTTTGCCCAGGTTGAAGAGGCCCGTCAACGCATCAAAGACCACATCTATTTTTCGCCCTTTCCGTACTCGGAAACGATCAGCCGGTTGACCGGCAGCCGGGTGTTTTTCAAGCTCGAGAACCTGCAAATGACCGGTTCGTTCAAGGAACGCGGTGCGCTTAACCGGCTCTTGACGCTCACTGAAGATCAAGCGCAGCGCGGCGTTGTCGCCGCAAGCGCGGGCAATCACGGCATGGCGGTCGCTTTTCATAGCCAGCGCTTGGGCATCGCCGCCACCATCGTGATGCCGCGGCACGCGCCGCTGATAAAAGTAAGCTCGGTGCGCCGTTTCGGAGCGCAAGCTCTACTCAGCGGGGAAGATTACGCCTCCGCGTTTCACGAAGCGCAGCGAGTTGCCCGAGAAGGCGCGCTTACATTTATACACGCGTTTAACGATCCGATAGTGATCGCCGGGCAGGGAAGCATCGGTTTGGAAATGCATGAACAACACGCCGCGCTAGACGCCGTGGTGGTCCCTGTGGGCGGCGGCGGCCTGATCTCCGGAGTCGCGCTCGCGCTAAAAACCCTGAAACCGTCAGTGCGCATTATCGGAGTTCAGGCAGAAGCCGTTCCGGCGATGAAGCTTGCGCTCGAGCAAGGCCGAATCGCTCAGGCTCCCGCCGCAGCGACCATTGCAGACGGCATCAACGTGCGTTCGGTTGGCGATGAAACTTTTCCGATGGTGCAGCAGTTTGTCGATGAGATTGTCACGGTGACTGAAGGCCAGATTGCCAACGCTGTATTGATGTTGCTGGAGGTAGAGAAGACAGTTGCCGAGGGCGCGGCAGCGGCGCCTTTAGCGGCTCTCGTCAACGGAAAGGTTGGTGGGACGGGTAAGAACGTCGGCGTTTTGGTCTCCGGCGGTAACATTGATATGAATCTCATCGCGCGCATCATCGAAAACGGGCTCATTCAGGACGGCCGCCTAACGCGCCTGGCCGTGGTAATTTCCGACCGGCCAGGCTCTCTAGCTCAGCTTGCGCAACGCCTCGCCGGATTAGAGGCCAATATTCTGCACATCAATCAGACCCGCGGCTTCGGCCAAACCGTCATTGGTGACACCGAAGTGGAACTTACGCTGGAAACAACCGGTCCGGAACATATCGAGCGCATCTGCGCTGGATTGCGCGCAGACGGGCTAAAGATCAAAACCGAATATTAGCCTCCAGATAACGCGAGATTTGTCCGAGGAAACAAACCTTTCTAATCGCGGACCAGGACGGGTCTTGGGCCTAGATTCCAGACTCC
>DATACQ010000252.1:0-7115 GCA_036258955.1 Binatia bacterium | reverse complement strand
CAGAGTCGTCGCCGTGGAGGAATGAGCATGAAATTGATCGATTTGACGATGCCGATTTGGGAAGGCGCGGGATACGGCGAGATTCTCCCGTTCACGAACTCGTCCGTGAAGCTTTGGGAATACATGTATTATGACCGGCACGGTCTCAGGATGACCAGAATGAAACTGGACGGCGAGACCGGCAGCCCGTTTATGGTCCCGCATCAGCGAATGCCGTTTGACCCCACTCCGTTGCAGCCCGATCCCAAATTCCCCTGGACATTGGACCAAATCCCGCTGGAGCGGCTGATTCTCAGAGAGACGGTGATTCTCGACATCAGGGTGCCGGAACAGCACGAGATCACAGTTGAGGAGATGGAGAAAGCGATTCGAAGCGCCGATTTCCGCAAGGGCGACGAGGTACTGATTCGCACCGGTTGGGGAACCCGCGAGCGCGCGTACGAGCTGGGTCTCGACTATTACAAAAGGACGCCGAGTATCCACTTTGATGCCGCGAGCGTTTTGGCTAGAAAAATGGATAAAATGGGCAGCGGGTTTTTCATGACCGACTGCGGCCTGGTGAATCCGCCGCGCGTGCAGGGCAACAACTGGTTCCGCGGCGAAAGCCCGTTGGTGCCCCACCCCAAACCGTGGCCTTCCGCCGAAGCGCGGGAGCGCGTGCTGGACTTGGGCGCCCACAAGCACGGCAGCCCGCATCCGAGCAGCTATGGCGCGTTGATTAGAAAGTCCATCGCCGGTTGCAAGTGTTTGGTGGATTGCGATCAGATCTCCCGGCCGCGCGTGAAGATGATCATACTGCCGCTGTTGATCAAACAAGGAGGCGCGTCTCCTTGTCGTTTCATAGCGGTGGAAGATTGAGTCTGGAGGACCGGGCAGGACTCCGGGATTGAGCGAACCTGATCGCGCACGCGATTCGGGAGACATAAGAGGAACATACGATGGCATTATTGGACGGTAAAGTCGTTGTCGTGACCGGTGGCGGGCACGGCATCGGCAGAGCTTATTGTTTAGGAATTGCGCGCGAAGGTGGAACGGTGGTCGTTGCCGATATCGATGAGAAAGCTGCGGAGAGCGTCGCGAAGGCGATTATGGACAAAGGCGGCAAGGCCCTCGCGACCAAAGTCGATGTCGCGAACTTTGCCAGTTGCCAGGACATGGCGAACAAAACCCTCGCTGCCTACGGCAAGGTGGACGGTTTGATCAACAACGCCGCGATTTTCATGAGTGTGCCCGCGGAAAAAGGAAGCTGGCAGGATATTACCGAGGAAGCATGGGATCGGATGATGGCGGTGAACGTCAAGGGCCTTTGGTTCGCCAGCCGCGCCGTCGTGCCGGCAATGCAGCAGCGAAAGCAAGGCAGCGTCGTCAACATTTCCTCCAACATGGCATTTAACGGCGGGTTGACAATGATGCACTACGTGACGTCGAAGGCTGCGGTGGTTGGTTTCAGCCGTGTGCTCGCGCGCGAGCTCGGCCCGGACAACATTCGCGTGAATACTTTGGCTCCAGGCGCTACGATGAGTGAGGAGAAAGCTTCAGAAGAGGCGCTGAAGAATTACGAGCGGTCGGCTTCGACCCGGATTCTCAAACGCATCGAGCAGCCGGAAGACTTGGTCGGCACCGCGTTGTATCTGTTGTCGGACCTGAGCACGTTTGTGACCGGTCAAACAATTCTTGTGAATGGCGGCGCAGTGCTCCATTGAGACGCAAGGCTAGCGCCATGGCGTTCTAGGGTCCGGGCGTAAAAATCCACGCAGTTAGAAAGCACCGTGAAAGCGGAAAGGCCCGCCGGTCTCATGAACGTCCCGCATCCGGCTCGTCGCTACCTTCTATAGAGCTGCTTGATCAATCCAGAGGCTTCAAGCTCCTCCACGAAACTCATATCCACGAAGCTTTTTGGATCCGCTGTTGCCGCCTTCGGCGTGCGCGGCGCGATATCATCGAGCAACGTTTTCACGCCTTCGGGGGTGGGATAGGGAACTTCCGGGAAAGCGGCATTATACGCGCGATAAGCGCGCTCCAATCCTTCTGGATCGTTGGTTTTAAGATTCTTGCCGATCAGCGCTTTGGTTTCCTCTTTATTGGTTTTGATAAAGTGCAGCGCTTCGGTAAAGGCGCGCACGACTTTGATAACGAACGGGCGCCGCTCCTTAACCGTCTTCTCGCGCGTCACGACAGAGTTCACGTGATAGGGAATCTTGAGCGTGCCGATATCGATCAGGTCTCTGAAGCCCATCTTCTCCGCTTCTCGAACCAGAGGCTCACCCAAAAGGGTGAACTGTGTGATGTTGCGAGCGAGCGCGGCGAGCCTCTGTGGGTTTTCCCCGGTGGCTATGATTTTAGTGTCTTTTTCCGGATCGATGCCGAAGCGCCGTAAGGCGAGCCGCAAGGTCATATCCGACGTTGTGCCCAAACGATTGACGCCGCCGGTCTTGCCCCTCAACTGTTCAACGCTCGTGATGTCGCCCAAAGAAACGATGTGATCGATAAAAAGCGGCAGGTTGGTCGAGACCATGACGGTGTCGGCGCCGGCGAGGCGTGAAGTCACCAAGGTGGCGGACGGGGCAATGATGAAATCGACTTCGCCGGTGAGCAGCGCTTGAATGACGATCGTGCTTGCGCTAATGGCGATAACTTCGGCGCTGAGCCCGTTCTTTTTAAAGAAGCCTTTCTGATCGGCAACCCAGATCGGTGTGTTCGAGGGCGTGCTCCCGGCCCACGCAATGCGCATGCGTTCTTGGGCTGGCAGCGACCGAGTAAATACCACAGTCATCAATACCGCCATGATCGTGACAGACAGCAATCGCTTCATGGATTTTCACTCCTGAACAGAGACTGCGCACAATGACATGAATGCGCAAATCATAAGGCCGGGATAATTTGACTGTCAAATGATAGAAAGCCAAGCACGTTCAAGCGTTCAAAAGTTCAAGTTCGGTTTAACCAGAACCACTGAACCGGCTGCGTTAAAGTCGCCCGGACAGAGCCATGCATCGCGAGTGGCTGGGCAGGGTCTAATTACTGTAGCCCCGGTTTGAAGAACGTTTATAGATGTCATCCGCACCGGGGTCACACCGGGGTCATTGAATTGACACGGGGGCACATGCCGACTATCGTAACGCGGTCTCACGATCGCGCGTAATGCAGTAGTTTGGCTAGAGAGGAAACCCTATGGGAAAGAGATGGTTCCCGGTGACAACGTGTATGGTTCTCGTCGCCTTGGTCGCACAGGCGAGGGCGCAGGACAGAAGACTCGATAAGATTCGCGTGGGCGGCGGTTCGGCGTCCGGGACGCAGATCACGATGTGGCTGGCGAAGGAGGGTGGCTATTACGAGAAACACGGGCTCAACATCGAGGCGATCAGTATTCCAGGCAGCTCGCTCGCGCTGCAGGCGATGCTCGCGGGAGAGCTGCCGATCCTGCAACTGGGAGGCGCCGCATCGATTCAAGCCAATTTTGGCGGCGCGGATACCGTGATCATCGCCACCATCATAAACAAGTTCTTGTTCTGGATCTATGGCCGGCCGGAGATCGCCCGAATGGAAGATCTCAAGGGCAAGGTTTTCGGCACCACCCGGTTCGGCACGCTATCGGATCTCGCTTCACGTTTCGCGCTGCGGCTTTACGGTATCGACCCCGAGCGCGATATCACGATGATTCAAACCGGTGGGCCCGCGGAAACGGTGAGCGCCATGATGACCGGCAAAGTCCACGCGGCGGCATTGACGCCGCCCGCCACTTTGCAAGCGAAAAAGACCAAATTGAAGGAGTTGCTGGATATGTCGAAGCTCGACGCCGAGTATCACATTAACGGCGTCGTCACGACACGAAAGTTCCTCAGAACCAACGAGGATGCGGTCCGGCGTTTCATGCGTGCCTATATAGAAGGGGCCGTGCGCGCTCAGAGGGATAAAGGTTTTGCGCTCAAAGCCATGGGCAGGATCTTTCGCACCGATGATCGGGAAATACTGGAGGAAACCTACGATATGATCGTCAAGTCTAACTTCACCATCCCGCCTTATCCCTCGCTAGCCGGCATCGCGAGCCTGCTCGATGGTCTGGAGAAGACCAACCCTAAGGCGAAGGGCGCCAAACCGGAAGAGTATGCCGATGCCCGCATCGTGCACGAGCTGGATAAGAGCGGATTCATCAAGTCGCTGAGGCAGTAGGGCGGTGCGCTTCGCGCGCCCGGTTCGAACGTTCAAATGGAACATTGGAAATCTGAACCATTGAACCGCCTACGCTCGTTCTGACGATTGGGACAGCTGAAAGTGTGGGGAACGACTGGAACCAATCAGTTTCATGCCGGTAAAGTGTTTTGCGTCGTCATACATGGCTTTTTTGGCCCGCGGCGATAATTCTCTGCGCTCGAACTGCTCGTTGACCAGCCGCCGCATATCCATAGCCCCCCGGCCCCGATCGTCGGAAGATCTTGATTCCGCCTAAGAAGTTTGCGAAATAGGCATCGTCTGAAGCGTTAGCGTTCGTCTCTGCCAGCGAAACCTATGCTCTAAGGAAGCGTGATGTTGGGTCTCAGCGCAGACCTGATTATGTTTCCGCGACGAGCATTCTTCCCAGGAGAAATGCCATGCCGAAAATTGTCGAAGTCGCCGGTCTACGAATTGCGGAAGATCTCTATGATCTGGTGGGCGCCGAGATCGCGCCGGGCACGGGCATAGAACCGGATGCGTTCTGGGGCAGTTTAAGTAAGATCGTCCACGATCTTGGGCCCAAGAATCGCGCGCTGATCGAGAAGCGTAACACGTTGCAGCGGCAGATCGACTCCTGGTGTATCAAACATCGCGGCCAGCCTTTCAATGTTAACGACTACAAGGCCTTTCTTGAAACCATCGGCTACTTGGTTCCGGAAGGTGAAAACTTCCATGTGGCGACGGAAAATGTGGACCACGAAATCGCTGAAGTATCCGGCCCTCAACTTGTCGTGCCGTTGGATAATGCACGATACGCCTTGAATGCGGCTAATGCGCGCTGGGGCAGTTTGTACGACGCGCTGTATGGCACCGATGTCATCTCGGACGACGACCGGGCCGAGAAGGGCGAGACCTACAATCCCGTGCGCGGCGCCAAGGTCATCGCCAGGACCGAAGCGTTCCTCGACGATGCCGTGGGCCTCGAAGCGGGAAACTTCTCCGACGTCGCGTGTTTTTCGCTTAGGGAGGCCGGTGGCGTCATGAAAGTCGTGGCTACGCTCAAGGACGGACGCGAAGTTGGCGTGGCTGATGCTAACAAATTTGTCGGTTACGCGATGACGGAAGGCGAGTTGTCGAGTATTGTTTTCAAGAACCATGAGCTCCACATCGAAATTCAGATCGACCGCAACCATCCGATCGGCAAGCTGCATCCCGCCGGCGTGAAAGATGTCATTTTAGAGGCGGCGCTAACGACCATTGAAGATTGCGAGGATTCCGTCGCGGCCGTGGAAGCCGCGGATAAAGTGAGAGTCTACCGCAATTGGAACGGCATTATGCGCGGAACGTTGAGAGCCGATGTTGAAAAAAATGGCCGCGCGATGATCCGCGAACTCAGCTCGGACAGGGTTTTGACAACGCCCAACGGCGGGAGGCTCACATTGCCCGGTAGAAGCCTGTTGCTCGTGCGTCACGTCGGTATCCATATGTATACGGATATCGTGATGACGGCGAACGGAGAGGCAATCCCCGAAGGCTTTCTTGACGCCATGGTTACGGCGCTGGCGGCGTTGCATGATCTGAAGCACACCGGCCGGGTTACAAATAGCCGCCAGGGCAATCTATACATTGTCAAGCCCAAGATGCACGGCCCTGAAGAAGTCGCAGCAACGGTGGAATTGTTCGGACGAATAGAATCGGCTCTCGGGATGAAACGCAACACGCTCAAGATCGGCATCATGGATGAAGAGCGTCGCTTAACTGTTAATTTGAAGGAGTCGATCCGCGCGGCGCGCGAGCGGGTTGTGTTCATCAATACCGGCTTTCTGGACCGCACCGGCGATGAGATCCACACAAGCATGGAGTTGGGCCCCATGCTGCCCAAGATGGAAATCAAAAACCAACCGTGGCTCACCGCTTACGAAGATTGGAACGTCGATATCGGGATCGAGACGGGGCTGCCCGGGAAAGCGCAGATCGGCAAAGGCATGTGGACCATGCCCGATGCCATGCGCAATATGGTTGAAGCAAAAGCCGCTCATCCTCATGCCGGGGCCAATACCGCTTGGGTGCCTTCGCCAACAGCCGCTACGCTCCACGCGCTGCACTATCATCAAGTCAATGTGGCGAAAAGGCAGGCCGATCTCGCGCGCCGGCGCCGGGCCGATCTGGTGCTGATCCTGACGCCGCCCTTGCTGGATCGAGCTTTGGCAGCGGACGAGATTCAACGCGAACTAGAAAACAACGCGCAGGGGATTCTTGGCTATGTAGTGCGCTGGGTGGACCAAGGGATCGGCTGTTCTAAGGTTCCCGATATTCAGAATATCGCGTTGATGGAAGACCGGGCAACGCTCAGGATTTCGAGCCAGCACATCGCCAATTGGCTGCATCACGGAATCGTTACCGAGCGGCAAGTGAGAGAAACCTTCGAACGGATGGCGGCTATCGTCGATCGGCAGAACGAGGGTGACCGTAATTATCGCAATATGGCGCCGCGGTTCGATCGGAGCGTGGCGTTTCAGGCGGCCCTCGAGCTGGTCTTTCAGGGGAGAGCGGCCGAGAACGGCTACACGGAGCTGGTGCTTCACTCCAGGCGGCGACAGGTAAAGAAACTGGCGGAGACCTAACAATGCGGGAACCTAACCCGGATTATTCACGCGATTTCGTCCGAGGAAACAAGCCTTATATTAGGCTCATGAAAGAATTTTAGTAGAAACGTCTTTTGCATACCGATTCCATGACTTGCTGGATGAGGACCAAACAAGCCTGATCCCCAGGAGGGTCTCGGAGAGACTGTCCCGACCAGCGAGAGAACGGAGCGAAGGTTCCATAGAAAGTTGTCCCTTGGAGGACCCATATAAGGCGAACATTTCCGTTCATCGGGTGTGGGATTGGGAGCGCAGGAAGGAGGAGCAACGAAGTGAAGCGATACTATTTGGGAGTGGACTGGGCGGAGCAATTTCACC
>DATACQ010000251.1:0-7414 GCA_036258955.1 Binatia bacterium | reverse complement strand
GCACAGGAGGTGCTGCGGGTGCTGAAGAGCAGCGCGCGTTTCGCAGTGCTCGATCCGATCATCGAAGAAGCGCGCGAGGCGGTGGACGTTGCACTGGAGCAGAAGATCAACGAGGTTTTTCGCCGCACTCACGGCGCGGGGTTTCGTTTTCACAGCGCAAGCAGCATCCAACGGCTGCTGACGAGAGCCGGCTTTCGCATACCGCGGAGTAACATTCTCTCTTTCGCGTTTAATCAGGAAGGGATGGACGGCATCCCAACAGGCCGTCATTGGCTCGAAGCAGCGGAGGAATTGGAAACTGAAGCCCCTGAGTTGGCCGCGCGCTTGAAGAAGAATTACTTCACCTGGCACCGTCACGATGATCACGTGCACGTCAAAGGGGGGTTTTCCTATGCGCTCATCTGCGGCGTCAAACCTTAGCGGCGATTGAAAAAGGCTCATAGGCTTCGTTGCGCTCGCTCGATTTCGCGTCAACGTACGAGAAGAGTACGCCTCGGCTCATCAATCGTCGCGCGCCTTGCCTCTGAACCTTTGAATCGCCGCGAGGATCTGTGGTTGGTGGTTTGTGTTCGAGCCTGATCTATTTAAGTTGCTGGAGTGATTAAGTGAACAAAGCTGATTTTCGCACGTTCTACCGAGACGCGCACGCGGTGGCCTGCCTTACCGACCGGGAGAAGATGCTGATAGGATTGGCCGTTGCTATGATGCGGCTCTGCGATCCGTGAGTGGAACGCCGCCTTGCGGACGCAAGGAAAGCGGGGATGACCGAAGAAGAACTCGATGCTGCCGTTGACGTGATCGCCGCAGTGGACGCGGGAGTTCTTCAGTCGCTTAACCAGAGAATCAAACAGCGCCAAAAATAAGCGCGATCCCCATCGCACCCTTCCTCGTAAAGGGAGAAGGCGGTGAGAGATTCGAACGCGTTTATTCTTAACGTAATGTCATTCTGAGCCGCAGGCGAGAATCTCGTCTTCGCAGTAGGGGCACGGCATGCCGTGGCCCTAGAATCCGAGATGCTTCGCGTTGCTCAGCATGACACCATGAAATCGCGTCGCTTACTTACTTCAGCTGCAGCCTCGGCGCCCACTTCTCCCATATCTTTTCTCGCAGCTCCGAGCCGAACTTGTTCGCCAAGGCGAACTGCTCGCGCCAGTGAAACGGCTTGCATGCATCGATCAGCATCCGGCTCATGGTAAAATCGCCCTTCTCGCGTTTTTCCGGCGGCAGGCGCGGGTCTAGATCCGAAGTCCACGATTTGATGATCTGCACTGACTCCGCAGGGTCTACGCGAGTGCACATCGCCCAGATGACTTGCTTTAACTCCACCGGGTCGATGTCATCGTCGACGGCGACGTAATAACGGTACATGCTCGCGCCGGTTACCATTCCGGCTACCGCGGTGAGCGCCTGCATCGCATGGCCGGAGTACCGCTGTTTCAAGGAAATGACGACCATCAATGTATGACAGTGGCACCACACGCCACCGATATCGGAGATCCCGGACTGTTCCAGATGATCCCAGATGCGTGCCGCATAAAGCGGGATACCATAGCGTTCGGTCACGGGTAGCAGCGGTGGATTGCCGAGCAGAATGGGATCGTCGCGGTGAAGAATTGTTTTGATCCGAACCACGCATTCATCGCCGCTATGAGTGTAGTATCCGGGCCACTCGCCGAAAGGTCCCTCCCTGTGAGACTCTTCTTCGGGGGACGGCATCTCGCCTTCGAGAACTATTTCGGAGGTTGCCGGAACGGGAAGTCCCATCACCGGTGTTCGTATGACTTCCAGCGGCTCTCCCCGCAATGCTCCCGCGTATTCGTATTCGCTGACGCCCGCTTTAGCGGCAGAGGGTGCAGCCATCCAGGTGGCCGGCTCGCATCCGAGAACGATCGCAATCGGGCATGGCTTCCCCGATCGCCAATACTTGCGCGCGATTTGTTTACCGTGCTTGTGCTCTATGATCCAAAGCGTTAGTCGATCCTTGCCGACCACGCACGCGCGATAGGTGCCGACATTGACCCAACCGCTCTGCGGATCCTTTACGACAACCATGTCGCCGGTGCCGATGTACCGCCCGCCATCATGCTCGTGCCATTTCGGCGTAGGAAAAATATCGAGATTGACGCGTTCACCCTCCAAGACATTTTCAGCCACTGGCCCGGCGGCGACCTCGACGGGCGCGAATGGTGTTAGATCGCGGATCTTGCCGCGCCAGGTTTTGAGAATCTCCGACTTGGAGGCGTCGGTCGGCAGCCCTAGCGCGAGGGCGAAGCGGCGCGCGCTAGCGAGCACGTTGGCGGCAATGCGAAACCCGTTTGGATAACCGCGAATCTTATCAAAAAGCAGCAGCGGCCCTTCTTGCTCCGCCAGGAGCTCCGTCAGACAGCCGATCTCGAGGTTCCAATCAGCGCCCTCGATAACCTTCAGCTCTCCTATGCGTTGCGCGCCGGCGATGAAGGATCGTAGGTCTGGAAAAGCCATAGAGTCGCCGGTCTAGGGTCCCGGTCCCGGGTCTTGAGTTGGGCAGACTCGAGACTCTGGACGCGAGACTCGAGACCTTTCCGATCAATGTGTGGCGCGGTAGCACCCGTCCATAAACATGGTGTTTAAATCCGCAGGTGTAACGGCGCAATACTCGGCCGAATAGCCGGAACGCTCAGTGATGCCTTCTTGAAGCAGTCTCACCAAAACAGTTTGAGTAACCGCTCCATGGGATTTGCGGTCAAGATGATCCATAGTGTCGGCTTCGTGATGTTTGGAAAAATAGCTGGCTTGGGCTGTGCTCAAGCCATAGTGCGTAGTCAACGCCTTAAAGAAATCCAGACAAGAATTGCCGAACGGATGTTCCCACAAGACCGAAAACCAGTATTCCTGAATCTGCCCATCGTTGATCAACGTGCGATGAAAATCCGGCAAAGCGCGACATTCCGGCAGCATCGGCGAGAGCAGCACCTCTTCTTTGCTCAGCCCAAGGGCTTCACCGGTACCGATCAGAATTTGTATATGCCCCGGCGGGGTTGGGTGACCGAACTCATCCAGGACCTTTTGGGTGTAAACCTCCATTAGATCGACGTTTTTCACAAAGAACCAGAGGTGTTTATAAAAAGCCGAAGTGTAGACAGAGTTGATTACCGGCACGAAGGAACCCCAGTTCCTATAAAAAAGCTGGATGGTTTCCTTCTTGAGCTTGCCTGCGCGCAGCTCTTCCATGAAGCGGGTTCGCTCGACGGTCTCCTTCCAACGCTTATCGCACTTCGCCGCCAATTCGCTAATAAACTCTTGGGCCTGCTTTTCAGTAAGTTTGATCATTCCACCCCCGGAGGGAGTTAAAACTAAGCACTCCCTCACATATTGCACCACCCGCCGAGTGTCAAGAAAGAGACAAGGAGACGGGGCGCTTGCCCATGGGTGCGCGAGTAAGCTACTATCAACGTTTGACAAAGCGAGGAGGGTTTATGGAATTCGCAAATCTTGATGAAATGGTGGCGACGAAAAAACGTAAGATCGATCTTTTTGGCACAGACAACTTCCGTTGCTGGATGCTGAATTTTCCCCCGGGTGATGGCACCGATATGCACTATCATACCAATCCGGAAACCTTTCTGGTTTTGTCGGGTAGCGGCAAGGTCAAAGGGATTAAAGGAGAGGAAAGAGCGATCAAGAAGAATGAAATCCTATTTCTGGCGGCCAAAGATTACTATCAGCTCACGAATACCGGGAACGAGCCGCTCGTGCTGATCGGCAATCGTTCCGAGGCATTTGGCGGGCCACACATCCTTGCCGATGGCCGCGATCGGCAAAAGGGCGAAGCGAACCCATAAGGCCGATGCGCAGGGGCCAGCTCCTTTGCGAATTCCGGGTGACACAAAATGGCCCTGTAGTTCCGAGAACGGAAGCGCTGCGCTTGGCGCGCTGAATTGACAATTTACTATGCAGTGATTAACGTTTTCAGCAATCTCTGTCTATCAGCCGAGGATTTTCCATGCCGATCTACGAGTATCAATGCCAAAAATGCGGCACCTTTGAGGTTTCGCAACGCATCACCGAAAACGCACTAAACAAGTGTCCCACGTGCAAGGGCAAGGTGAAGAAGCTTATTTCCAACACTTCTTTTCAACTAAAAGGCACCGGCTGGTACATCACCGACTATGCGCGCAAGAGCCAGAACGGTGAATCGAAGGGCGCTAACGGCGCAAATGCATCTGAATCCAAAGGAGAGTCGAAAACCGAGACCAAGAAGACCGAAAGCACCTCGAGCAGCAGCGATAAATCTTCGACGTCGAAATCCAGCTCCTCAAGCTCCGCTTCTACCTGAACTCAATGGTGTAGCAGTAGCCCTTGCCCCAAGACCTCTCCCCTAACGGGAGAGGGAAAAGAAGGACTCCCTTTCTTCATCGCAGATCCGGAACGCGTTGCGCTTACCGGTTTGCGCTTGTGACAAATATCCCTGGATTTGAACTTTGTTTTTCGCTATAGCTGAGGCAACATTTTTCAAGGAGGATAAATAGATGGCTCAGACTATAGAAAATATCGTCGATCCCAACGACTCGGGCCTGGCATCGGAGATGGTGCAGTTCCCGGGCGCCGCGGGAAATGTCAGTGCTTACGTTTCCCGACCAAAGGATGGCAAAAACTTGGGAACTGTGCTGGTCATCCATGAGAACAGAGGACTGGTCCCGCACATAAAGGACGTCGCGCGCCGCTTTGCCAAGGAAGGATTCGCTGCCATCGCGGTGGACCTGATGGGTAGAGTCGGCGGCAGTGACAAGTTTAACGGTAGCGATGCCGCCACTGAAGAGATCAAGAAAGTAAACGGCGGAATGGTTGTGGAAGATTTGAATTCAGCCGTGGCGTACATGAAGAAACAAAACTACGTCAACGGCAAGTTCGGTGTCGTGGGTTATTGCTGGGGAGGTGGCCAATCACTCAATTTTGCGACAAAGTCCAAAGACCTCAATGCCGCGGTTGTCTACTATGGCCGGAATCCCGATCCGTTGGATTCCGTGGCGAACATTCCTTGCCCGGTCATGGGAAATTACGCGGAGGATGATCCCAATATCATGCCCGGAGTCGAGCCCCTGAAGGCGGCGATGAGCAAAGCCGGCAAAAACTTCGATGTGAAAGTCTATCCGGGCGCCAAGCACGCGTTTAACAACAATACGAATGCGGATCGCTATAATCCCGAGGCGGCGAAGGATGCTTGGAGCCGTACGGTAGGATTCTTCAAAAAGAATTTGGCGTAACTAGGAAGAGGAGAGAGCACGAAGGCGGCATGCCTCCGCGACAATGCGAGGGCATGCCGTTTTTCATTCGGAGTCCAGTTCCGGCCGCTCGCCGATGGCCTTCCTGGCCAACTCGGGAGTGATGACGTAGGGGCCCTCTAAGGTATCTTTCCGGATCTGATTACTCAGTTCCTGGTCGCCGCCCGTTACGACGTAAGACAGCGCGCTCGTGAGAACGCCGACCGAAGCTGACAGTACCTTCAACGGAACGAACAGAAGATTCCCCACTGTGGAAGCGACAGCCACACCGGCCTTCTCGATTTTTTCTGCCGCGCCTAGAGGTCTAGGTTGCACCGTGCTCCACAGAAGCGCTGCAATACCAAGGACCACGGCGGCGCGCATTCGAATCATTGTTATCGCTCCTTAGCCTTTCATCTCGAAAAACTTCGCGCGAATGCCGTCTTTGACCTGTGACGGATCCCAACAGCGCCTGACTCCAAAGAAGTAACAGCAGGCCTCGTTGTCCAAGTCATTGTTGAAGCAGCGCATCTGTCCATCTTGGAAGCGAATGCGCGCCAAACACGTACCGCCCGGGACAGAAGAAGTCATAATCTCCATCACGACCCCCGTGCCCCATTCCTCGTAGCGCAGATGGGAAACTTCGTCACCGACGCGCAAATAAAGCCGCTTCTGCTCGCTGAACCTACGGCGTTGTTCGAAGTGCTTGACGACAAGCTCGACGTTCAGTGAGCTTGCGCGCCTGCCCGGGCAGCCAACAGCTTGCGCTTGCGTCAAAGCCTTGTCGTTGCCCTGCTTTTGTTCGCCGGTTTTTGTTCGTCTTCCCTTTTTGTTGTTAAACCTACCGCGTTCCACGACGATTACTTGGCCGATGGCCGTTTTAGCTTACAAACTCCGTTTCCTTGATTGATCCACGCCTGTGGTTTACAGACTCACTATCGCTTAATTCCGCCCGCACAGTCAACCTTCCCGTTCAGCAAAAATGCAGCAATCGCTTGTGCGAGCATGTTTGGGTTATCTTGGTGCACCATGTGACCGGCATCGTCGATGACGATCTGCTCGCGTCGTGCAATGGCATCATAGCGCTGCTGCTTGTCACCTCGATGCCGTTGGTGGCTTTGAGCCCCTTCCACGATCAACACGGAACACTGTATCCGACGCAAAAACTCCAGAGCTTGCGCCGCATAAAAAGGCTGCGGCGTTGCGGTGCGATGTAGCGGGTCGAACTTCCACAGCCATTTTCCCGAAGCCCCCTGCTTCATGCCGGCGCGCGCTAAGACCAGAGCGGCCGCGGGCGTAAGTCGCGGATTGCTTTGTTGCAACTGCCGGGCGCCGGCCTCAATGCTGGTGTATTCGCGAAAGTGATTGCGCCCGCGTTGATGAACTTCAGAGATCCACGTCCTCATCCGCAGCGGCGCGTCGGAAAATTGCATGCCTGCAGGGCCGATGCCTTCAATGAGAACGAGTTTTTGGATGCGCTCGGGAAATGTACCGGCATAGAGCCAACTGATGGTCCCTCCCATGGAATGACCAACGAGGGTGCAGCGCGTTACTCCGCGCGCTCGAAGCACGCAGTCAAGATCGAGGACGTAATCCGGAAAATGGTAGTATCCTCCCGCTCCTACCCAACCGCTGTCGCCGTGACCGCGGCAATCGGGCGCGATGATCCAACGTTGCTGCGTCTGTGTGGTCTCGAAGCAATCGACGAAAAATTGCCAGCTATACGCCATATCCAGAAAACCATGCACAAGCACGATGGGATCGCCGACGGGGTCGCCCCATTCTAAGTAGTGAATGGGGAGACCTTGCGCGTCGGCACTCCGATACTGTGCTAGAGACATGAAGCTAGCCCGAATCATTCACGAGAGTTCGGCCGAGGAAACAAGCCTCTTATATTAGGCTCATGAAATAATTTTAGTAGAAACGTCTTTTGCATACCGATTCCATGACTTGCTGGATGAGGACCAAACAAGCCTGATCCCCAGGAGGGTCTCGGAGAGACTGTCCCGACCAGCGAGAGAACGGAGCGAAGCTTCCATAGAAAGTTGTCCCTTGGAGGACCCATATAAGGCGAACATTTCCGTTCATCGGGTGTGGGATTGGGAGCGCAGGAAGGAGGAGCAACGAAGTGAAGCGATACTATTTGGGAGTGGACTGGGCGGAGCAATTTCACC
>DATACQ010000250.1:0-3391 GCA_036258955.1 Binatia bacterium | reverse complement strand
CCGCATATCGCGCTCCTCTGCCTCGAAGTCCTGGACCGCCTTGGCGCGCGGTACAGAGTATTTGCCGGCCCGGCGCATTGCTGCGGCGTGATTCAGTACCGCGCCGGCGATACCAAAACATCCGGACGAATTGGCGGCAATACGGTGGCCGGATTTGCCGGCACCGGCGCTCCACGCGTGCTCACCTGGTGTCCGACCTGCAACATCCAGCTAAGCGAGATCGTCATGCCGAGCACCGACGCCAGCTTCAATCTTGAGCACGTCGTGCCATACATCGCCGCGCGCATCAAACTTCTCCGCCCCCACTTCATCCATTCGGTCAATAAGCGAGTGGCGTTGCATGAGCATCCGGGGGTGGCCGGCGTTACGGAAGGCGCCATCAAAATTCTGACGGCAATCCCGGGACTGGAATTGGTGGATCTCGAACAACCGCGGGTCGGATATATGTGCAACTCGCTTGCTCCCGTGCCTGCGTACAAACGCGAACTTCACGCCCGCGAACTCGAGGCGGCGGCAGCCGCCGGAGTCGACTACCTCGTGGGAATCTACCATGCCTGTCACCGGGAACTATGCGCCCACGAGACCACCTCGCCTTTTAAAATCGTCAATTTTCTGGAACTGGTCGGAGACGCCATCGGCGTCGAGCAGGCCGATCTCTTCAAGCAATGGAAGATGATGCAAGACGTCGATCGCGTTCTGGCTGAAGTGGTCAAGCAGGCGCCGGCAGTCGGGCTGGATTTGGAAAGCGTGCGCGAAGTGCTGGTCGCCCATATGTTGGGAGAGCAGCCGCTGCCGGTCAGTTTCCGTGACACGCCATCGGTCGAATCCGAGAATGCGCCGGTTCGCGTCGCCTCGGAGTAACTAGCAACGGACGCACCTGGAGAGGTGCTCCGAATTACCTGGCGCTGGAGAAAGCTAAGGTGCTGCGAGACAATCACTGGTCTGAGCGATTGCGGTTAGCCGTTGGTTGGGGTGAGAAAGTCGAGGTCGATCAACCAGGACGCTAACGTCGAAATTCCCGCTTCTCCCTAATCACGTCTGAACACGGACATCGGCTATCCGGCGCAGGTGCGGCTAATTATGCGAGCAGTGTTCGGACGAGCGTAAACGACAACTCAGGTCCAGTAAAGGATTCGAGCACTTGGCAGATGCTCAGTAATCGCCTGTTCGAAAAAATTACGCATTTCCTTCATCAACTGAGCCGGATATACGTATTTCAAAGAGCCAAACTTGGTGCGTTTCCTAGCTCTGGTTTCCTCGTCCATATCGAGCCTGGAGCTATTGTACCACTCGTTCAAAACCAACTTCGATTTTGGCGTGAAGCGGTGCGTGATGAGTTCCATTGTCAAATCAACGTTGGCTAAACCTGCAAGCGCCACAGCAGCTTGCCTGAACAACAACCCATAAGCCTCTCGCCAATTACCTTCCGTCATGATCGGCGCGATCGTAAGCCCAACCGGATATCCTGCGAAAGCCGCGCGCCGCATGGCATCAAGGCGCGCCGGCATGATGGCGGTGCCGCCCTCAAAGCGCGCCACCGGAGCGCTATTGATTGAGAACCGGATACGCGTGTGATTGCTGTGCCCAAGGGCGAGAAGTGAATCGACATTGTCGTACTTTGTGGTGAAGCGCAGCTGCACCGGTGCGTTCCATTCGCCGAAATGACGGATCGCCTTGGCAAGGGAACCGGTGAGATGTTCGATACCGAGTGGATCCGTGTAACACGACGCTTCATAGGTTGTGCCTTCTTCGGCCCGTGCCTTCGAAGCGGAGGTGATATGGCCGCGTCCCACATATTCGGAGAGGCCGTCGAGAATTTCTTCTATATTGGCATAAACACGCGTGACCGGCGCGCCGCTCAGCGAACCGGCGAGATAACAGTATTGACAATGAGCCGGGCAGCCTTCGGCCAAGTCGAAGCGCCAATCGGCGCTGGGCGGAATCGGCTGGAGCTTCCGCTTGGAAGCGGGCGAGATGACGACGGCCAGTGTGGACTTCGCATCCATATAGGCTCGTCGCGGATCCTCGCTCGCAAATCCGCTCAATCGATTAGAATTTAGCTCGACTACTTCGGCGCCCCAAGAAGCAGCTTTGTCAGCAATGTTCCGGCCATGCGCTAGCTCACGAGCTGCAGGTGTTATCAAGACCCGCTTGGGACGCCAGAGTTTTACCTGGCTAGGCGTCTGTGCCGATTCAGTGGGCATAAATTTCCTGAGATTCACAACTGGAGCTTAGAAGGCGTAACGCACTTCGCAGGCAGGTAAAGTGCGTCTTAAGGCGTCGAGAAAAGAATCGAGATAACGGCGCTTCTCATGGACTTTGTAGCGCAGGTTCCACATGCCGTTTTGACTGAGCTTTTTCTGCTGGAGCTCAGGGCGCCACAGCCAGTCCTCGGCTCGGGGATGCCAGCGCAAGTTGACTTCGTGCAGCGCCGCATTGTGCGTGAGAAAAATGACTTCCGCCTTGAGCTGCTCTTTCGCCGCAGAGGACAGCGTCTCATCCAATTTCTCGAAGAGTTCTAAGTAATCGGCCTCCCAACCGTCATAGACGATGACAGGCGAGAAATTGACGTGAACTTCGTAGCCGGCATCCACGAAATCGTTGATCGCGGCGATCCGTTCTCCGATAGGCGAAGTGCGCACGTCGACAACTTGGGCGACCGGCTCGGGCATCAAAGAAAAGCGAACTCGGGTTTTCTTTTGAGGATCATAGCCGAGCAGATCGCGATTGACGTATTTGGTCGCGAAACTGCCCTTGGCATTTGGAATCTCGCGAAAAGTGACGATAAGATCGCGCACATTATCGGAGACCAGCGCATCAACGGATAAATCGCCGTTCTCTCCAAGATCGTAAACCCAGAGTTTAGGATCCACCTGATCCGCTGCCGGCTTTATGCCTTGGCGTCCCGCATGTCGCGCCAGCGCGGCGCAGATCTGCTCGATGTTGACGAAAACCGTGATCGGATTAGCGTAGCCCTTACGGCGCGGGACATAGCAGTAGGCGCATGCCATGGCGCAGCCGTTTGACGTCGACGGTGCGATGAAATTGGAACTGCGCTCATTGGGTCGCATGCTCATGCTCTTTTTCACCCCGAGTACCAGGGTATGTTGCTTGATGCGCAGCCAGTCTTCCGCATTACCTTCATTGCCATAAAGCGTAGGGATGTCGTTGTGTGACGGAACCACGATGCGGCGCGCGTTCGGATAGCGCTCCAGCACCTCGCGGCCGCGCTCATAGTTTTCGACCGCAGGCTCCATGTAGAGTGTATGAATATCGAGGATATCGCGTGGAAGTGCCATGCTTCTAACAATCAGTATTGCTGACGCAGGCTTGTCCTTCAACCTAGGGGATGATGAAAAAGCCTCTTGCAGGCTGCTCAAAGAGATCTTGG
>DATACQ010000249.1:0-6311 GCA_036258955.1 Binatia bacterium | reverse complement strand
GCAAAAAACGGCTCGGCCCCGCGCAGCGGGCCGGCTCGAGCTACACCTATCCGCGTGATGCCTTCATAATAAAGAGCGCGCGCGAAAAGCGGCTGCAAACAGCCGCTGATCAGATAATAGATCATTGCCGGCGATCTCAGGAATTCGAGCGAGGTGGTGGCGAAGAGATACGTCCAGACGCAAGCGACGGACACCGCGTAGCTAACCAGCATGGCCGCGAAGATGTTCGATTTGCGGAGGCCGAAGCGGACTAGGATCGAGTCACCCGCCCAGCCCATGGCGGAAGCAATCGCGATGATTTCAACGAACAAAGCGGCGGCTTTCTGAGCTTACCTGAGCATCTAGATAAGCCGAGGGTCGCGCGATTTGCAACCGTAAAAGCAAGACGGATGCGACCGGGAAAGCCGAACTCTTCTCCAGAATTGGTTGATACGTGAGCTGTTTCGGCGTTTGGTCTGACTCGCGGTGTTGCGTTATCGCCCGAGGCGCGAAAAAATGTCAGTCACGCTGCACTACTCACCTACGAACTCCAAAACTGCTTCGCCAAAAGTAGAGACTCAAAGTTATTGCCGATCCATGCCAAGCCAAGATCAACGTTACCGCGGCGGCGTTAAGCGATTTCGCGCAGATGCGCGAAGCTGTTTTGCAGCTTTCTCATCTCGGCTGCGAACCAGAGCTCTTTTCGCTGATGGAGATTGAGGTGTCGTCGCAGGAGCGATCTTGGATACATTTTGGCGCCGCATTTTCCGCACTTGGCCGCGGCTAGACTCTTCTCATTGTAAATGATCGCGCTCGCATTGCTTGATAATGGATTCATATGCTTTCCCTCCGCCAGGAAGGACTTTCGCAAGGCCGATGCCATAATGAGCAGCCGTCCGCCGCGCGAAAAGAATGACTTTTGGCTGGGTTTGTGCTCGAAGCGCAGAAACGCTCGTTCCTAATGTTAACTTCGTTGCGACAACGCCATTACACAAGCTCACGTTTTTTGGCCGTTGCGAGAACCGGCCCGAGGTGAACACTAGCGCGTGCTGATCGCGCTAAAATTCAGTCGTCCGGCCGAGTGATTTGCGCGCCGCGGCGAGGATGCGTTCGCAACTCGGTAGAAATTGCTTTTCCAAAATAGGGCTGGCGGGAACCGGCGCAAACGGAGCGGCGACACGCATGATGGGAGCGTCCATATAGTAAAAAGCTTCGTGCTGAACTCGTGCCGCGATCTCGGCGCCAATGCCTCCCTGTTCGACCGCCTCGTGGACAATGATCAAGTGGCTGGTTTTTTTGACGGAGCTTGCGATCGTAGCGACGTCAATGGGTGAAAGGCTACGGGGGTCGATAATCTCCGCTTCAATACCCGAGACCGCCAACTCTCGGGCTGCCGCCAGAGCTGCGCCGATCATGTTTGCCACAGCTACGATCGTGATGTCCGTTCCCTCCCGGACTACTGAAGCTTTGCCGATCGGGACTAGGTGTTCTCCGTCGGGTACTTCACCCTTGCTCCAATACAGCCCGCGGTGTTCGATGAATATAACCGGGTTCTCGTCGCGTATCGCCGACTGGAGCAAACCTTTGGCATCCGCGGGGTTCGACGGCATGACGACTTTAAGTCCGGGCACGTGCGTCAGCCACGCTTCAAGACTCTGGGAATGATGGGCGCCCATCGTGCCGCTAATGCCACACTGGACTCTGACCGTCAGGGGTATAGTCAATTGACCGCCCGACATATAGTGCAGCTTCGCTGCATGGTTCACTAATTGGTCGAGGGCCAACGTGATGAAATCGATAAACATAATCTCGACCACAGGCCTGAGGCCGGCAGTCGCGGCGCCAATGGCAATGCCCATGACCGTCGCCTCGCTGATCGGCGTATTGACGACCCGATTCGCGCCGAATTGTTCCGCTAGGCCCTTGGTCACTCCGAAGGGACCTCCCAGGGCGATGTCTTCACCGAAGAGATAAACCGTGGGATCGCGACTCATCGCTTCATGCAACCCGGCGCCGATGGCGTCTAAGAAAGTCTGTTGCATAGTATTATCGCGTCATACACTCACAGAATGAAAATGCAGATATCCGTCATGCCGGCATGGATTGCCGGCATCCAGGTTCGTAGGACGCGTCCGGAGACATCCATGTCAAGCTGGATTCCAGCACTCATGCTGGAATGATGCAATTAAGGCGTTCTGCTCAAACCGATATAGCGCCCGATCCCGCCCGATTCTCGAAGCAGACGTGCTGGACAGGGAACCACTTCAGGTAGCTTCCACATGATTTCTTAATTCGCGACAATAACCTGAGTGGCCACTTCCTCATTCGCCGGCCAGGGCGAGGAAAGGGAAAACTCGGCGGCTTTTTCAGCCCGGGCGCGCGCCTCCGACTCAAGCGCTTGCAAGTCTTTGTCGGTGGTCGCCTTTTTACTTTTTAGCAGGCGCGTATATCTCGCGATCGGATCTTTTTTCTTCCATTCTGCCAGTTGCGAAAGCTCACGATACTTGGCCGGATCCCCTTCATAGTGGCCGCGCATGCGCTGTGTCAGACATTCGACGAAAACCGGCCCGCGATCCTCGCGACATCGGACGACCGCCTTGACCATCGCCTTCTGCACCGCAATCACATCGTTGCCATCGACGGTGCTTGCGGGGATACCATACGTCATGGCGTGCTGCGCCAAGCGCTCGATTTTCGTGTGCGCTGAAAGCGGCGTGAATTCGGCATAGCCGTTGTTCTCGCAGACGAAGATGACGGGCAGCTGCCAGAGGCTCGCGATGTTGAGTGATTCATGAAATGGCCCCACTTGGCCGGCGCCGTCGCCGAAAAAAACCACCGCGAGTTGCTTTTGTTTTCTTTCCTTCGCAGCGAAAGCGGCCCCAAGTGCCAAAGCGATGGTGCCGCCGACCACACCTGTGGCTGTGACGAAGCCCGCTTCAGCAGCGACAATATGCATCGAACCGCCCTTGCCGGCGCAATAACCTGTCGCGCGCCCGGCGATCTCCGCCATGAGCCTGTTGATGTCCGCACCCTTTGCAATGGCGTGTCCATGGGAGCGGTGACCGCCAAAAACATAGTCGTCGCGGTGGAGCAAGCTACAGATCCCCACCGCAACCGCTTCCTGGCCGATCCCGAGATGGAGGAGCCCGACGATTTCACGCGCCGCGTAAAGCTCCGAGAGTTTTTCCTCGAAAGCCCGGATGAGCCACATACGGCGCAGCAAATCGATGAGTTCTTGGGTGTGCTCTTTCTTACGCGCCATGAATAAGGAACTGCGAGTGTAGTAGGGGAATCCTAATCTTGCGGCTCACGCGAGATATGTTCCTGTACTTTCTTCCGGGTGACGTGTAACTGAAGCCAAAAAACTGCACTAACAGGCCACTAAAATTCTCTGTGCAGGCTGCTCAAAAAGATCCAGAGGCGAGGCGCGCGAAGATCGATGAGCGGAGGCGTACTCTTCTTGTACGTTGACGCGAAATCGGTCGAACGCAACGAAGCATATGGGTCTTTTTCAGCAGCCTGCTACGCGAGTGCGGAGCGGATCGCCGCCGTGATGCGCTCCGGTGTGGGGCCGATGTGTTCTTCCAAAGGCGGGCTGTAAGGCACCGGCACGTCCATAGTTGAGACCCGGCGGATTGCGGTTTTTAGCTTATCGAAGCCGCTCTCGGCAATGCGCGCGGCGATCTCGGCCGCGACCCCACAGCTCTGATGAGTTTCATCGGCGATGACAACACGGCCGGTCTTCTCGACGGAGGACAAAACGGTCGCGAGATCGAAAGGGACGAGAGTGCGGGGATCGACGACTTCAACGTCGATTTTCTCTCTGGCAAGCTCTTCGGCAACTTTCAGACAAACCTGAACGGTATAAGAAGTTGCGATCAACGTGACGTCGCTGCCTTTACGTTTTACGTCAGCAACCCCAAAGGGGATCGATTTCTCGTTATCGGTCAACTCACCACGAGTATCCAGCAATCTCGTGTGATCGACAAAGATCGTCGGATTATTACTGGCAACGGCCGTCTTGAGCAGCCCTTTGACATCCCGTGGTGATGACGGTAGCGCGATTTCTAGACCGGGGCAGTTCCACAGCATCGCTTGAGGACTACCAGAGTGTTGCGCCGCGCCCCCGCCCCGGAGTCCATGAAATAGATGGAAAACAACCGGAACTCGCGTCTGTCCGCCGGACATCGAATAAGCATTGGCCGCTTCGTTGGCCACTTGGGGCCACGCTTCATAGATGAAACTGCCGGTGCTGAGATCAACGATCGGGCGAAGGCCCGCCATTGCCGCGCCGGTTGCTAGCCCGCAGAACCCCAGCTCGGATATGGGCGGCGAAACCATGCGCTCGCTGTATTTTTTTGCAAGGTTCTGGAACACGTGACGGTGCGGGCTTAAGCTTAGAAAAGTGCCGTTGATGAGGTGCACGCGATCATCAGCGGCCATGATTTCGTCCAGCGCCTCGAATTTGGCTTCGTAATAAGCAACTTCTCTCATATAGTCCCTCAGCTGCTGAAGACGACCGACATGCGCTTACGCAGTTTCGAGTTACGAGTTTCGTGTTTCGAGTTTAAAACCCGAAACCCGAGACACCTGCCGGCGCCTTGCCTCTGGCTCTTTTTGAGCAGCCTGTCAACATTCACCGAGATTAGTCTATGCGAAGAAACCGCGCTCCGCTTCTTCGGGTTGGGGATAGGGGCTTTTAACCGCGAATTCGACCGCGGCGGCGATTTCCGCTTTCACTTGTCGCTCGATCCCGGCGATCTCATCCTTGTCGGCTTGCTCGGTTTCGACTAGCTCCCGGATGAAGACCAATACAGGGTCGCAAGTGCGGTACCACTCGCGTGCCTTCTCCGGGACCTTGCTGACGTCCCATGCGAGCGAAGTGTCCGTTGGCACCGGCACTGTTGGCCAGTTAGTCTCACTGCCGGGATAACGAACCGTTTGCGCCTCGATGAACTGCGGACCCTCACCGCCGCGAATTTTCTCGACAGCTTCGGAAATAGTCGCATGCACGAGACCGGCATCTATGCCATCGATCTGCTGAGCGGGAATCTTGTATGCTTTCGGAAGGTCGGTTAACGGGTACACCGCCATGGACGATGATTGCGCTGCAGCGACCGCGCGGCCGGCGCCGTATTTGCCGTTGTTCTCGCAGAGAAACAGTACCGGCAGTTTGTAGAGCGAGGCCAAGTTAAAAGCTTCCGGCGCGGCGCCTTCTTCGAGTGCGCCATCGCCGAACAGGCAAACCGTAACCCGGCCGTTTTTCTGAGCTTTGGATGCGTAGGCCGTGCCAGTGGAAAGTGGAATGATTCCCGCAACCACTCCTGAGCTGTGCAGGAATCCAAGGGACGGCGCAACCGAATGAAATGAACCACCCTTGCCTTTGTTCAAGCCATCGGCACGGCCCAGAATCTCGGCGTAAAGCTTCTTCGGCTCCACGCCGCGGGCGAGTAGATGACCGTGGTTTCTATGCGTCGTGAAGAGGTAGTCGTCGGCGCGCAGGCATGAGATCGCAGGCACACCGGTTCCCTCTTGCCCTACATAGAGATGATAATGCCCGCCAAAAATCCCTTTGTCGTGCAGTGGCACCAAGTTCTCTTCAAAATGGCGGATTACGAACATCCGCCGGCACAGCTCCAGCAGAGTTTCTCGGGCTACTTTGGGTAACATAATGATCAGTGCTTAGTTCAAATCCTTAGGCTTTGTCAACGCCACAGAATTGACAAGCCGTCAGGGCCGCGTCTATACCCCAATTAGGAACTACGTTTTCGATCTGGAGGGTATGATGATGCTAGCAAGAAAATTTTTGGTCACAATTTTTTTGGTGGCACTTGCGGCCTTGCCGCGCACCGCAGGGGCACAAACCCGCGCGCTCAAGAAAATCAACGTCGGCGTGCCCGCTATCAGCATGGGTAACATCATCATTTTCTTTACCAAAGAAGCTAAGATTTACGAAAAGCACGGGCTGGACGCTGAAGCCGTAGTGATGTCCGGGTCCGGTATCGCTTCCAGAGCGCTCATCGCCGGCAGCGTGCTCATATCGCCGATTGCGACGCCGGCGGTTATGAATGCCGTGCTGGCCGGCTCAGACATGGTGATTCTCGGCCATACGATGCCCGGGGTCATTCAGGCGCTGATGGTGCGGCCGGAGATAAAGCGTGCCGAAGACCTCAAGGGGAAAACCATCGGCGTTACGACCTTTGGTTCACTCGGAGACTTTTTGGTGCGCTACCTGGCGAGAGAAAAGGGACTCAATCCCGATAAGGACTTCGCGCTGCGGCAGATCGGCGCTGATCCGGAACGCTTCATTTCTCTTAAACAAGGGACGATTC
>DATACQ010000248.1:0-1726 GCA_036258955.1 Binatia bacterium | reverse complement strand
CGTACGAGCTTTTTAACGCTTCTCCACTCAAGCCACACCGGCGATAGGCGCCGGAAAATTCGTCCATGCTCTGCGCCCGGACCGGCTCTGAACAATTGATGAGCGCACGCAGCGTCGACAAATTGTAAGCGCCGCGCCCGTCTGGGGGCACCCGGCGCGCCAAGAACTGTAAAGCGAAGTTGGGCACCCAGGCCAGAGTACAACCACAATCGGAAATGAGCTGCAGCATTGTACCCGGGCGGACCACCCAATCTATCGGCGATTGCATCACAACCGGCAAGTGATACACGAGCGGCAACATGAAACAAGCGATCAAACCCATGTCGTGATAAAGCGGGAGCCAGCTATAGATGCGGTCCTGATCGCTGAGACTGAGAGCTTCCGCGAGATGATCGAGCTGAGTTAAAACAGCCCGGTGCGATAGAGCCACACCCTTCTGCAAACCCGTGGTGCCGGCGGAATGCTGAATGAAGGCCATCGCGTCGGATTCAGGTCGAAACTCTGGCAATGAAGCGCCGCAGGACTCGTTAAGAAGACGGCTGCGGAAAATCCGGGAACCCCCGGCAAGCGTCAGATAACTCAACAGCTCCGGGGGAAACCCTTGATCGACAATTACCAACTGAGCACGCAAATTTTCCGAAACACCTGCTAATCCGTGACTATATTTGACCGGATCTGCTTTGAAATTGGGGTATGCCAAGATAGCCGGAACGGCGCCTAGTAACATAGCGCCCGCGAAGGCGGCCATCAGTGGAATGCCCTGTGGCATGATCAGGATGACCCTGTCGCCCACCCGCAACCCCTGCTGTTGGAACTGAGCGGCGTGTGACTTGGCCAGCTCAACAAATTGACCGAAGGAGACGGTGTGGACGTCATCCTCATCGTGCCACATCGTGACAAATGGCTTGCGGGACGGCGCTGCCAACAACGCTTCAACCAGGTTGGGAAAATTGTTCACGGACACGCGTACCGCCGATCGTCTAGCGGTTCCAGATGGATAATTCTCGCCCTAGCAGCTCTCCAAGATCTCGGATCTCGCGAGAATAGAATCTGCTTAGGCGTTCTCGAACTCTTTCATCGATCGTGGGAAGTTCGGACCTCGGACCGCCGAATCGCGCTATGCGTCGGCCGGCATCAAGCAAGCCGACCTTTTGAGCAGTGGTAAGAACCTGACCTAGTTTTCGCTTGACCAGGAACTGTCTCGCCCTGACATAAGACGAATACAGCCGCGGCATCCTGGGCAAGTACGAGGGATTCACCCTTTGTTTCATCCGATCGAGGTCAAAGCCGTTGGGATCAATTTCCAAGAACTCCGCCAGCCTTCGTATCGTTGCTCCATGGCGGCTTACAGCTTCTTCGAAGACCAAGACGAGAAATTGGTCGCGCGCAAAGAGGCGGAAAAAACGTTGCAGCTGCTCCGTGTAGCGGCCGCGAGCGAGAACACCATCGTATCGCTCCACGAACTGGTCGAAGGAGCCGGCAAAGTTAGAGTCTCTTAGGCTTTTCGTATATTCAGAGTAAGCTCGGCTGATCGGGTTTCTCAGAATGACGATAAAACGAGCGTTCGGAATGTGAGCGAGAATCCTTGATGGGACTTCGGCGTCAGCCATATAGGTCGGCGTGATTTCTCCGATGGCCTTGTACTTCAGAGCATCCTTAGCCGAAGGAAAATGCCCGCGGTACCATTCTATGCCCTCACCATAGAAGTCGTTGAAGAAATTGAGTT
>DATACQ010000247.1:0-6198 GCA_036258955.1 Binatia bacterium | reverse complement strand
CCTTAGCACTAGAAGATTTTATAGTCTTCAACTTCTTGCACTCGTGAACTCGCTCGAAAATAGCCGATCGAGGGACTCGCTCGTTGAACGCACGCCGGGCATCGTCATTCCAGCATGGAGCGCTGGAATCCAAGCTGACATGGATGTCTCCGGACGCTCCTCCGAACCAACTGCCGGCAATCCATGCCGGCGAGACGGAGATCTCTATTTGCTGTTCTCGAGGCGAGCGTAAGCTCATGAAACCCTATGAGGCGCGCGGAGGCCTTCTCGTTTTTCGACTTTGCTCTGCGGGCCGGCCTTCGTGGTGAATATCGCTTGGCGTCCGTTTGCGGTGATTCTCGTGGTCACGGTAGCGGCGGCATACCGTAGTCTTGTAGCGCTCGGACATCGAAGTCGTTGCACGTGAGATACTCGATGGCTTCGGCGGCGGCAACAGCTCCGGCTGTTGTCGTGAAGTACGGCACCCGATAATCCAGAGCGTAGCGGCGCAGCACGAAAGAATCGGCATGCGAGTGAGCGTCCGTGGGTGTGTTGATCACGATGGCTATAGCGCCCTCCTTGATGCGATCGGCTATATGCGGGCTCCCTTCCTGAACTTTGTTGACCACCTCGGCGGGAATTCCCTTGGAGGCCAGGTAAGTGGCGGTGCCGCGCGTCGAGACAATCTGAAAACCGGCACGAAAGAGCTTCTCAACGGCTGCAGTGATGCTCGCCTTGTCACCATCGCCGACGCTGACGAACACCTTGCCGCTCTTGGGCAGCCGCATGCCGGCGCCGAGCTGCGCTTTGGCAAATGCCAAACCGAACGACTCGTCGATGCCCATGACTTCCCCGGTGGACTTCATCTCCGGCCCTAAAATCGTATCTACCCCGGGAAACTTGTTGAACGGAAAGACCGCCTCTTTGACCGAGATATGTTTCGGCACCGCCTCAGATGTGAATCCCAGCTCCTTGAGAGTTCTGCCGATCATCACACGCGCGGCCAACTTGGCCAGCGGAACGCCGATCGCCTTGCTGACAAACGGCACCGTCCGTGATGCGCGCGGGTTCACTTCCAAGACGTAAACCTTGTCTCTTTGCACTGCGAACTGCGCGTTCATGAGACCGCGCACGTTGAGCGCCTCGGCCAGCGCGACGGTGTACCTGCGGATCTCGTCTTGGACTCGAGGAGAAATGGACTTCGGCGGCAGGCTGCACGCGCTGTCGCCGGAATGCACGCCGGCACGCTCGATGTGCTCCATAATACCGCCGATGACGAAGTCAGTGCCGTCACCCAACGCGTCTACATCGACCTCAATGGCGTCGTCGAGAAACTTATCGATCAGCACCGGATGCTCAGGCGAGGCCGCCACCGCATGGGTCATGTAGTTGCGCAACTGTTCGCTGTCGTAGACGATCTGCATGGCGCGACCGCCGAGAACGTAAGAAGGACGAACCAGCACCGGATAACCGAGGCGCTGGGCGATTTCGAAGGCGGATTCGTGAGAACGCGCGATGCCGTTTTCCGGCTGCTCGATACCGAGCCGATTCAGAAGCTGCGCGAAGCGCTCCCGGTCCTCGGCAAGGTCGATGCTGTCGGGCGACGTGCCGATGATCTTGACCCCCGCTCGCTCCAGAGGCAAAGCCAGCTTAAGCGGCGTCTGCCCGCCGAACTGCACGATCACGCCGTCGGGATTCTCCCGATCGACGATGTTCATCACTTCTTCCATGGTCAGCGGTTCGAAATACAGTTTATCCGAGGTATCGTAGTCGGTGCTCACCGTTTCCGGGTTGCAGTTGACCATAATCGTCTCGTAGCCTTCGTCGCGGAGCGCGAAGGCGGCATGGACGCAGCAATAATCGAACTCAATCCCCTGTCCGATGCGATTAGGGCCGCCGCCGAGGATCATGATCTTTCTTCGCCTGGTCGGCTTTGACTCGTCCTCGCCTTCGTATGTTGAGTAGAGATACGGCGTGTACGCCTGGAACTCCGCGCCGCAGGTATCCACCGAGTTGAACACGGCTTCGACGCCTTGCTGCTTACGCAGCTCGCGAACCGCGCTCTCGTGGGTTCCGGTCAACAGGGCGATGCGCGCATCAGCAAAACCCATTTGCTTCCACTTGCGCAGCAAGCCAGGATCGATGGCGTCAATCTTACCGCGCGATTTTTCGATTTCCGCCTCGGTGGCGATGATTTCGCGGATCTTACCGAGAAACCAGGGATCAAAACTCGTGAGCTGATGAATCATATCGATGGTCATGCCCAGGCGAAATGCGTCGCCCAGGTACCATAACCGCTGCGCGTTGGGATTGCGCAGCTTTTCCCCCACGAGTTGAAGCGCCTCTTGGCGCCGCTCCGGAGCAATCATCAGCTTTGGCTCGAAACCATAGGAGCCGGTCTCGAGCGAGCGCATCGCTTTTTGCAAGGCTTCTTTAAAGGTCCGGCCAATGGCCATAGCCTCGCCGACGGATTTCATCTGCGGCGTCAGCAAGTCTTTGGCCTGCGGGAACTTCTCGAAGGTGAAGCGCGGCACTTTGACGACCACGTAGTCGATCGTCGGCTCAAAACAGGCGGGAGTTTCACGGGTGATATCATTACGAATTTCGTCAAGAGTGTAACCGACGGCCAGCTTGGCGGCAATTTTCGCTATCGGAAAACCTGTCGCTTTGCTGGCTAGAGCTGAGCTGCGCGACACCCGCGGGTTCATTTCGATAACGACCATACGGCCATCTTTAGGATTCACCGCGAACTGAATATTCGACCCGCCGGTATCAACGCCGATTTCGCGAATGATCCTCAGGGAAGCGTCGCGCATGAGCTGGTATTCCTTGTCCGTGAGAGTCTGCGCCGGCGCCACCGTGATCGAATCGCCGGTGTGCACTCCCATAGGATCGAAGTTCTCGATCGAGCAGATGATCACCACGTTATCCTGGTGATCGCGCATGACTTCAAGCTCGAATTCCTTCCAACCGAGCACGGACTCTTCGATCAGCACTTCATGCACCGGCGAAATACTGAGCCCCGCCTGTACGACCTCTTTAAAATCCTCGGCGCTGTAGGCGAAATTGCCGCCGCTGCCGCCCAGAGTGCGGGAAGCGCGGATGATCACCGGAAATTTGAGCCGGCGTTGAATGCGCACGGCGTCTCGCATACTGCGGGCGTAGCCGCTGCGCGGCAGATCCATACCGGCGCGCCGCATGGCGGCTTTGAAAAGATCGCGGTCCTCAGCTTTCTTTATGGATTCGGGTTTGGCGCCGATCATCTCGACACCGTAACGTTCGAGAACGCCCTCGTCGGCCAGCTCAATAGCCAGATTAAGCGCGGTTTGGCCTCCGAGCGTCGGCAGCAGCACGTCCGGCCGCTCCTTAGCGATGATCTTCTCGGCGATATCCGCTGTAATGGGCTCGATGTAGGTACGATCCGCAAAGCCCGGGTCGGTCATGATGGTCGCGGGATTCGAGTTGATGAGTATGACTCGATACCCTTCTTCTTTGAGCGCTTTCAGCGCTTGAGTCCCGGAATAGTCGAACTCGGAGGCCTGTCCGATAATGATCGGGCCGGAGCCGATCATCATGATCGATCGGATGTCGTTGCGTCTGGGCATGAAGTCACTAGCGTCGATGTTTCGCCATGAGCTCGGTGAAACGGCTGAAGAGATAATGGGCGTCGTGCGGTCCAGGGGAAGATTCCGGATGGTACTGCACGGAGAATACCGGCAACTCTTTGTGCGCCAAACCTTCAACTGTGTTGTCGTTCAAATTCAAATGCGTGACTTCGACCGCGCCTTTGAGCGAATCCGCGTCTACGGCAAACCCATGGTTCTGAGCCGTAATCTCCACTTTTTTCGTGGTCACATCCATAACCGGCTGATTCCCGCCGTGATGGCCGAATTTGAGCTTGAAGGTCTTTCCTCCGAGGGCGAGGCCCAGAATCTGATGCCCGAGACAGATACCGAAGATCGGCTTCCTGCCGATGAGCTTCTGTACGTTATCCTTCGCATAGGGCACCGCGTCGGGATCGCCGGGGCCATTCGAAAGAAAGATGCCGTCGGGCTTCATGGCCAGAACATCGTCCGCCGGCATCGTCGCGGGAACCACCTTCACACGACAGCCGCTGTCGGCGAGATTGCGCAAAATGTTGTACTTGATACCAAAGTCATAGGCAACGACGAACAAACCCGGCGGTTGAAAGCGCGCCGGCCCTTTGCCGCGCCGCGCCATGTTGGTCGCCTGGCGACGCTTGTAGCCCTCCCGGAGGCGCCAACTTCCCTCATCCCAATCGTACGGCACCGGGGAGGTTACGTTTTTCACCAGGTCGCGCCCCAGTAACCCCGGCGCAGCCTTCGCCTTCGCTATCGCGTCCGCCTGGGTTTTGGCCGCGGTGGAGATAACTCCTTCCTGGGAGCCGCGATCGCGGAGATGGCGGACGAGCGATCGAGTATCGATGCCGTGGATGCCGACGATCGCATAACGACTCATGTACTCATGCAGCGGTTCTGTGGCGCGCCAGTTGCTCGGCATTGCGGTATAATCCTTCACGATGAAGCCCTTCACATACGGCCGTCGTGATTCCACGTCCTCCGGGTTGACGCCGACATTGCCTATCTGCGGATAGGTCATCGCCACTAATTGACCCTCATAAGATGGATCGGTGAGGATCTCCTGATATCCCGTCATACTGGTATTGAACACCACTTCCCCGGCGGCTTCGCCCTCAGCACCGAACCCCTCCCCTTCGAAACAGCGTCCGTCAGCCAGAGCCAGAATCGCTTTCATCGTGCTCTATCAACCTTTCGCAGCTTGAGTTTGTCCGGCGTTTTTGCGCGAGCGGGGAGAAGACGCGCTCGCACTCGGACTGACAATCGAGTAAATCAGCGCTTCGTCCGTTACACCGGGCTCGCTGCCGCGCAACCTCACCCTGACCCTTTCCCGTTCCGAGCTGGGGATGTGTTTGCCAACGAAGTTGGGCTTCACCGGAATTTCGCGGTGGCCGCGGTCAATGAGCACCGCCAAGCGCACGATCTTGGGTCGGGCGGCGCGAAAAATGATGCTGAGCGCATCTGTGATCGTCCTGCCGGTATAGATGACATCGTCCACGAGCACGATCTCGCGGTTCCGTAGAGTGAGCGGCCCGGCCTCCGGATCGGCCAAAGAGATCCGGCGAATTTCCTCATCGCTGCCATAGATATCAATCTCCCCCACCTCGTATTTTCGCGTATTCTGCCGTTCCAACTCCGCCGCTATTCGCTGCGCAAGCACGGACCCTTGCGTGCGAATACCCAGGAGCAGCAACCCGTCCGTATTCTGACATTCATTGAGAATTTCACTGCTGATCATGGTCACCGCGGCTTGAATCTCGCCCTCTGTCATGACAACCCGTTTACCGCTTGTCTTATAAGGTTCGTAGCCGGCTTCTTCCGCTTCTTTGATCGAGCTGAAGACTGCCAGCTCATCTTTCGCGAGCCATTCCCCGACGGTAGTCCGCAGCGAGATATCGTAGGCGCAGTATCGTTTCGCTTGCGCGTCTCCGACGAACTGAACCTTGAAGCGGTGATCGCAATACACGCAGCTGAGAATCAGCGCCGCGCCCGGGCCGTCGGAGAGAATCTGATAGCGCCGCTGCGCCGAGGCGGTCTCCGTCACCGTTACGCAATTCGGATTGATGCAATGAGGACCGAGAGATTCGGGGCTGCGATAGAGCGAACTTGGCCCCGCCGGCGCCCGCAGACCAGCTTGGGCCTGGTCAAACAAAAACTTGAGCAAAGCCATCCGCACCGGTACGCCATACGCCGCCTGTTTGAAGTAGATTCCGCGCTTGTCGCGGTCCAGTTCCGGCGACAGCTCATCGACTCGCGGCAGCGGATGCATGACCACAGTGTCTTTAAAACGTGTAGCCCTGAGAAAGTCGTCTCCTAAAGTCGGATAGTTCTCGCCGCCGGCCCCTTCCTTAATTCGTTCCTTTTGCTTGCGCGTCATATAAAATGCATCATAACGAAGCTGCGAGGCCATCGTGCCGAGGCGCAGCTGGATGGCGCGATCGAGTTGCGTAAAAAGCGCCAGCTGATGGGGCTGTTTCGGCGTGAGATAGAGCGCATCGGTCTCTGTGACCACAGCACTTAAATCGCTTGCCACCAGGGGGCTCAAGCTGTAGCCGTAGTCCACCTCCATGCGTTCAACGACGTAGTGCGGCAACTCCATACCGGCAGCCGCCAAGGTCAC
>DATACQ010000246.1:0-2516 GCA_036258955.1 Binatia bacterium | reverse complement strand
TTCTCCAAAAAAGCTGGGCGTGCCGAATTTAGGCGCCATCCGACGCTTACATCACGTCATTCCATTCGTGAGCTTAACGTACGCCATTAGGCCGGGGATTACTGTCCAATAGTAGACAACTCTACGAAGTAGTTATCGCGGGTTTTCGGCTTTAGCGGGACGCTGTTGAAGTCAGGCAGACGGGTCGGCACCGGCTTAAAGGGTTTCGGCGAGCACCGCAATCGCATGCACAAAAACTTTCTGCTGATTTTGGTCGGTCTACTCGCTCCCGGGTATGGCAAATCGAGGTTGCCAAAGTCATCGGCGCGAACTTACGCGGTTCTTTCAGGAAGTCGCCTAGACAGTCGCGGATTGGGAGTAGCCGGCGGGCCGGTGCAATTCACGTCCTTTCCATAGTGACGACACAATCGCGTGAAGCGTGGCACCTGGAGTGTGGATCTTTAGATGCACGGCGTGTACACGATTGTTGTCATGCTCTGATGAGCACGGTACATTGCTCAGCAGCTCCGCCGCGTGAATTTGCTTTGAAGATGACGAGTTTCTATGTTTTTATCAACTTGTTTGATCAGGCACGAGCATTGCAGTGAGTTCCTTTTAAACGCATGTCATCAGAGGTGCCAATGCATTCCGCCACAGTTGCCGTTGACAGGCTCAGTGGAGAAGGCCGTGTGGCTTTCAAAGCGAATGTTCAGTCAAAAAAGGGGAGGTCTCACATGACCCGACTATGGTTCGCGCTGCTCGTGTCTATCTCGATCACATTTCTTCTCGGCGGCTTTGCTGATTCAAATGCCGCTTCAATTAATGATCCTCAAGATCATAAAGGAAGGACGTTCCGAAACTCCGACGTTAAGGGGGCCTATGCGTTTTCGTTCGACGGAGTGGTGATCGATGCGGGTCCTGTCGCCGCCACGGGTGTTGTGATAGCAGACGGGAACGGAAACATTACATCAGCGGTACGAACTCTGAATTTCAATGGCGCCGTCGTGCGGCAAACCTTCACTTGTACGTACTCCGTGAATCCTGATGGCATGGGTGCGGCGGAGTGTCCGGTCGACGACCCGCTTGAGGGAGCTCCCGCCGTGGAGACCTTCGATTTTGTTTTGGAAGACAACGCTAGAGCGTTCCGGCTCCTAGGTACCACTGTCGGTTTCACGGTTCTTGGCTCTGGCGCGAAGCAGTGAGGGCGTTATTATTTCGAGTTGCTCGGCCTCAAGCGGGCGCTAATTTCTATCAAGTCGCGTATGATCCGGTGGGCTTCCGCCGGATTCGCGAAGAAGTAGCTGTGACGCTCGTTGGGCACTACGACGAGCTTCGAATTGGGAATTCCGTTTGCCAAGATCTCCGACGACTGCCGGTGACCGACTAATCTCGCTGGTGACGTTGCGATCGTCCTCTCCGACTATAACCAGCCGGTCTATTTCCACCCATACAGTTTCGCTGGATTCTCACTCAATATTTTGTTGCGTGTTTGCTCGTCCGGGGCAGCGGCGAGAAGAAAATCCACGAGGTCGCCATCATTGGGGGTCGGCACGCGGATGTTGGCGTGCGGCCAGTTGCTGCCCCAGACGACGTGGTCCGGGCGCGCGGCGATGATCGCCTGGATGACTTCAACCATGTCGGCGTAATCCGGTGCGCCGGATTTTGACAGCTGGTAGAAGCTGTAGAGGTTGATCCAGGCATGTTCTTCGTTTTTGAGGATCGCGATCAGCTCGGCGAATTCTTTGTCGCCACGTTGGTGTTGATCCGGTTCCGCGTGGGCGACGTGGTCGAAGACGTAGGGCACGTTCAACGAACTCAAAAATGGCGTCGTGGCGATGACTTCTTGCATCGATTCGGACATGAACTCGACATGCCAGCAGAACCCTTGCGTCCGCTCGATCATGCGCGCCGTTTCTTTTACATTCATGCCGCCACGGCTCGTAGGATTTCTGCCTTTGATACGAAAGCCGGTGATGCCGCCATTCCGTAATTTTGCCAACTCGGCGTCGCTTACGTTGGGATCGAGTTGCGCCAGGCCTTTGAAGCGGCCGTTCATGCGCGCGATGGCGTCCAGGGTGATCTGATTGTTCGTACCGTTGCAGCTCCCGGTCACAATCATGGCGCGCTCTAGCCCAACCGTGTTCTGCACTTTAAGGTAGTCGTCAAGCGTCGAATGGGGATCGGGATCGTAGTGGCGCTCGGGCGCGAGCGGATAGCGATCGAACGGGCCGTAGACGTGCAAGTGAGTGTCGCAAGCGGCGGGAGGTAATTTGAAACGCGGCCGGCGCGTTTCGGCAATCGGCGGTTTTACCTGTCGCATGCTCGACTTATAAGATGAATTCTGCTCAAGCTTCAACCTTTCAACATCAGATTTGGCGCAACGTTTAGAGCTTGCGCCTAGAGCTTGGGCCGTTCAAAACGTTCAAGCCGTTCAACAGGCAGATCGCAGTTCTAGCAACCATGATTCCGGGGCGGCGATGGCCTGGGTTCGGCCGGACCGGCGGGACTGCATCGGGCTTGGGAAATTGTTATCCTTA
>DATACQ010000245.1:0-2151 GCA_036258955.1 Binatia bacterium | reverse complement strand
TGAACCTGAAACCATGATGCGTGGTGCGTACAGGGGAAATGAATACAATCTTAGACACCGGGATTACACGGTTTTGATCAACTGGTGAGAATGGCAGGCGCTCCGGTGAACGCGAAACCCGAAACTCGAAACTCGAAACTTGACGGCGCGCGCATGCGCGTTGCGGTGTACTACAACAACCGCGACGTGCGGCTCGAGGAATTGCCGGTTCCTAAGCTTGGTCCGGGTGAATTGCTCATCCGCACGCGGGCGAGCGGCATCTGCGGCAGTGATCTGATGGAGTGGTATCGGATCAAGAAGGCGCCTCTGGTGCTAGGTCACGAAATTACCGGTGAGGTCGTGGAAGTAGGTGATGGGGTTGCGAACTTCAAGCCCGGCGATCGCGTGTTTTCCTCCCATCATGTCCCTTGCGGCGAGTGCCGCTATTGCGTCGCGGGGCATCAATCAGTCTGCGAACTGCTCCGGACCACCCATTTCGATCCCGGCGGTTTTGCCGAATACATACGCGTGCCGAAGATCAATGTTGAGTTGGGCACCTATTGCCTGCCCGAAGAGATCACCTTCGATGAAGGCTCCTTTATCGAGCCGCTGGCTTGCGTCGTGCGCGCTCAACACTTTGCCAATTTAACCGCCGGCGGCACCGTGCTCGTGATTGGCAGCGGCATTTCAGGTTTACTTCATATTCAGCTCGCACGTACGCGCGGCGCATCGCGCATCATCGCCACGGACGTCAGCGAGTTTCGTCTAAACGCAGCCAGGCAGTTTGGCGCGGATGCGACAATTCACGGCGCTGAGGATGTCCCGGCGCGTCTGCGTGCATCAAACGACGGTCGCTTGGCGGACCTGGTAATTGTATGCACCGGTGCGCCTCCGGCGATTCAGCAAGCCATTAAATCGGTTGATCGGGGCGGCACTCTGCTTTTTTTTGCGCCGGCGGCGGCGGGAGTTGAAGTGCCAATTCCGCTCTTTGATTTTTGGCGCGACGAAATTTCGATTCTGACCTCCTACGCGGGGAGCGGCGAAGATTTGCTGGAATCGATGGAACTGATCCGTGCGCGCAAGGTGCGCGTCGCCGATATGGTGACACATCGTTTGTCGCTCGCCGAAGCCGGCGTCGGCTTTCAGCTCACCGCCAGCGGGCAAGATTCGATCAAAGTGATTATCGATCCGCTCTTGGGTTGAGTCTAGAGTCTCGTGTCTAGAGTTGGGGGTTGAGAACTCGAGACCCTAGACTCGAGACCCGAGACTATTTTACAAATCCCAACTCTTTGCGCGCCTTCTCGAGAAAGCTATAATCGACGACGTCGGAGACCGAAACTGTCTTCGTCACCTTGGCATTTTCGCGCTGGGAATCAATCAGCACTTGCACGGATTCCGCAGAGACGGTGGCATCTCTCGTTAACACCCGGCTGACTTGCCGCGCCATCGCTGCCGCCATTTTGCGATCATTTACTTTCCACTGCTTCATCATAATATCCGTGACCGCTTCCTGATTACTTTTGTCCCATACAAATTGTAATCCCCGAAGCGTTGCCCGGACCATCTTGTAGACTTCGTCGGGATTTTCCCGAATCTTCTTTTCCGAAGTGCCGAACCCGTTTTGGGCGAACTGCACAATGTCGCCAACAAAAATGAGTTCGTTGTAGCCCTTTTCCAACGCGATGATGTTTTCAGGAACCGAAAGTAGCGCGGCATCGACGACTCCTGACTCCAGGACCGCAAAGCGACCGGCAGCCGAGCCGCCCATCGGAAGCACGGATACGTCGCGACCCGGCTCGAGCCCGAAATGCCTCAGCGCGTGATAACCGAGCAGCGTCGCGGAGCCGCCGGGAGAACTGCCGGCAATTTTCTTGCCCTTGAGTTGTCGCGGATCTTTGATCTCCTTCTTGCTCATGAGAAACAACATCGGGCGTTCGACCGTGAAGAGCAAGACTTTCATCGGTTGGCCCCGAACGGCGCCGCCAATCAATCCGGTTACGGCAGCGCTGTAGTCCAGATCTCCCGCCATCACGGCGGCGCTCGTCAGATTTGCTGACATGTAGACGATTTCCAGATCGATGCCTTCGTCCTTGAAAAAACCGCGATGAAGCGCCGAGTAAATGGCCAGGAAAGAAACATTGGTCGAAGAGCTTCCCATGCGGACTTTTTTGA
>DATACQ010000244.1:0-4415 GCA_036258955.1 Binatia bacterium | reverse complement strand
AACGAGCTTGTCCGTGTCGGCGGCGAGTTGCGCCATATCTTTGGCGAGCCTTTCGTGGGCCCCCGGTACAATCCCGTAGAACACCACCAAATTATCGACGTTGGGATCGGTTAAAATGACCTCGGCGGCTTGCCGCAGAAGCTCGGGGCGAGCCACTGCCTCCGCGGTTACGTCCATGGGATTGGCGATCGAGGCAAACGGCGGCATGATCTTTTTCAACTCGTGTTTCGTCGGCTCTGTGAGATCTGGAAATTCCAGCCCGGATTCAGCTCCAACATCGGCCATCAAAATTCCCGCGGCCCCGGAAATTGAGACGACCTGCACCCGATTGCCGCGCGGTCTGCGCGCGGCCTGGGCAATGCTCGCGAGATCGAAAAGCTCATCCAGACTTTCTGCGCTTAACACACCATTCTGTGCAAATACCGCTTGATAGATTTGGTCGGAGCCGGCGAGTGAGCCGGTGTGCGAAACAGTGGCCCTGGCCCCCGCCTCGGACCGGCCGGTCTTCATGATAATGAGCGGCTTGTCCAATGTTACAGCGCGGCGCGCGATCCTCTGGAACGCGGGGCCATCGCGGGCGTCTTCGAGGTAACCCAAAACGAGGCGAACTTCCGGATCTTCCAAGAGGTATTCGAGATAATCCGTGAAGCTCAGCACGCATTCGTTGCCCGTGGTGATCCAGTAGCGAAAGCCCAAGGCGCGCTCGCCCGCGGCGCCAAGAATATAGGAGCTCAGAGCTCCGCTCTGGCTGACAAAAGCGGCCGGCCCGGATTGCGGAAATGCGCCATGAAGTCCGACGCTGAAAGAGGCGGTTACTTTTTCCGGAACATAAACGAATCCGGAACAGTTCGGACCACAGACCGCAATGCGCCATTCCGTTGCCACGCGCTTTAATTGCTCTTGCAGTTCGACGCCGTGACCGCCGACTTCGGCAAATCCGGAGCTGATGATCGCAGCCGCCTTTACTCCCTTCGCACCGCACGCCGCCAGAGATTCGGGCACAGCTGTAGCGGGCAAGGTAATCACCGCCAAATCCACTTCACCGGGAACGTCCGAGAGATGGGCGAAGCAGGGCAAACCTTCGATTTCCTGATATTTGGGATTGATTGGGTAGAGCCGGCCGGCATAGCCGTATTCTCGAAAATACCGGAGAGGTCTACCGCTGAGCTTATTCTGCTCGGTGGACGCCCCGATCAGAGCCACCGAGCGCGGGTGAAATAGTTTGCCGAGATCCATCGAGTTTACTGTCTAGTGATGTGCTTAGAAGTTTTGGCTGCGTTCGAACGTTTTAACGCGGACGATCTCGCTGTGCGAGCCAAGAGCTGGGAAGAAATTCTTTTAGGTCAAGGCGATCGAAGACTTCCTTGGGGACCCGGTGCCTTGGAGTAAAGCTGCCAAGGAGCGGCTTCGCCGTGGCGTCGATCCCCATCTTGGCCGTCACGCCGTCCCTGGAGTCGGAAGGATCGAGATCGGAGCCGGCGACATTGCTGACGATCATCACGTCTCGATCGGCTTGACAGCGCGTACCGACGGCCCACTGTACTCGTTGATCGTTGAAGATATCGATGTCGTGATCCACGACGATCACGTGCTTCATGTACAGATCGGCGCCAAGCACCGCAAGGATGGCGTTTTTTCCCTGCCCCTCGGTTTTTTTCTCGATGGAAACGTAGACGGTAAATGGCGCGGGGATGCGCACCGCCTTCACGGATGGCACCATCGTCCTCACGGCGCGGAACAGATTGGCTTCCATCGGGATGGTTGAGAGCAGCAAATGATCCAGATGACCCACCGCGATGTCGTGCAAGTAAGCGTCTTTTCGGCGGGTGATAGTCTTAACGTGAAAGACTTCCCGCTTTCGACTACCTAGAGAATAGCCGGTAAATTCGCCGAACGGCCCTTCGTCCACTCTTTCGAACGGTAGGATCTCGCCCTCAATAATCATCTCGGCCCGGGCGGGAACTTTGACATCCATAGTTTCCGCGTCAACGACTTCCATCGGCTCGCCCGCCAACGATCCCATGAGGTAAAACTCTTCCTCGTCAATAGAGCCGATGTTGAGCGCTCCTAGCGACCAGGCCGGATGCGCGCCCAAGATCACCGCAACCGGAAGCGGCTGCTTCATTTTTTCGGCATTGGTATAAAATTCCCAGAGGTGCTTGGCGAGCGTTAGGTGAATCGACGTGTGATTCTTGTCGAGAAACATCAGGCGGTTGAAGCTACAGTTGAGTCGTCCGCTCAATGGATCTCGAGCCAAGGTTACAGCGGCTGTGAGATAAGGACCCGCATCATCCTGATGGTGAACGATCTGCGGGAACGCGCGCAGATCGACCTCGTCCCCCGACAGACGGACTTCTTTCACCGGCGCGCTCGCAACGTCTTTGGGCGGGATACGCTGCTGGATCCTTTCTAGATAATTTGCGACGGCGCTACGCGGCTCGCTACCGATAGCCGCCGCGAGCCGGCGGCGCGACGCGTGGACGTTGGTCACAACCGGCAATTTGCTGCCCCGAACCTTCTCGAAGATTAGGATTGGGAAGCGCCTTTCGTGCTCGAGCTTGGCTACGAGCGCGGTGATCTCAAAACGCGGATCGATTTCCCGGGTGACGTCCAGAACCTCTTCCGGCTGCTCGCGCCGGATCTTTTCGATGAAGCTACGCAAGTCGATTGCACCAGTCTTCGTTTCGGACAAAGTTTGATTATTCAACCGGCCGGCGGCGCTTGTGGAATCCATGAAAAACCTCACTCGACGATCTTTGAGCTTTCCTCATCCAGGAACTCGTGGCTGCAATAAGGGCACAGGAGCTTAATCTTCTTGTGCCGCAGCTCCTGGTAATGGCAATAAAATTCGCCGTTGCATCGGGGGCACGTCACCCAGAAGATTTTCGTCACGACTCCTCCTCAGCCCGCTTCTGGCTGCTTCGCCTGCACCGCAGAGACGCGGATCCTCGAAGAGAATTTATTGATGATGATATCGCCCTCTTTCTCGGCGCCCTCTGCGCCTCCGCGGTACAATTGCAATTCCCCCTCTGGACGACCTAATTAAACGTGCGGTACCAGCTCTATCACTGCGCGCGGGATAAAATCCTCCAGCCGCGTCTTCTCCATCGCGGTTTTCGGCACTGCCACACGCGCCTCGTAGGGCCGCTGGACCGGTTTGGTGGCGTCGATGATCATCTTGGCTCCCATAATGTTATCCGTTTGCGACGGATCGAGCGTGTTTCCTTTGACGTTCTTGATGATGTCGACGTCTTGATCCGCTTGCACCCGAGTGGCCATGGCCCACATGACCTCTTCTTCGTTATAAATGTTGATGTCGGCATCGACGACCACGACGTGCTTTACGAAATCGCATCCACCAAGCGCCGCCAAAGCCGCCTGCTTGGTCTCACCGTCGACTTTTTTGTCAATGGAAATATAACAGTTGAAGCGGCAGCTGCCGGATATAGGAAAATGAACAGCCTTGACGGTCGGCACGACGCCACGGATCAGATTGAAGAGACTCCCCTCTTTGGGAATGCCGCCAAGGACCCACGTGTCACGGTGGCCCGTGAAGATGTGTTGAAAGACGGCGTCGCGCCGGTGCGTGATAGCGCTGACTTCGATCACGTTGCGCAGCCGCTGTGGGCCATAGTAACCGGTAAATTCTCCAAACGGGCCTTCGACCTCCTTCACGTTTGGCAACACATAGCCTTCGATCACCATCTCGGCATCGGCGGGCACCATGAAGTCCGCGCCGAGAGTTTCCGAAGGCGCAAGTCGAAGCGGCGCACCCATGATCGCGCCGACTTTGGCATAATCATCGACGCCGAACGGCGATACATTCAGCGATCCTAAATAGAAGGCCGGATGATGGCTGATAACGATGGCCACCGGGGTAGGCCGGTTTTTCTCCTCATTCTTGCGGTGGATTTGCCAGTTGTGCCGCGGCGACATGTGCAGGCCGAGTTTCCTCGGTCCTTTTATCATGTTGCGTTGGAAGGCGATGTTATAAAAACCTTCGTCCGGATCCTTCATGACCGGGGTCATGTCGATGTAAGGGGCGGGATCCATTGCGTGGTGGCGAACCACCGGCAAGTCGTAAACATTCGCATCGTCGCCGCGCTTGATGATCTGTTTAACCGGCGCCTCGCTGCTCGGAATCGCTATCGGCGAGAGCATCGTGTCTTCGCGCCGGGCATACTCGAGGCTGAGCGGCAGGTCGCCTTCGTTGGCTTTCATTCCTAGCGAGAGCGCGCAGCGCTCGCGGGTGGCGAACACATTGCTCAACAGCGGGAACGCGGATAACTTACCGTTGAGATCGAGCGGTCTTTCAAAGAACAGGACAGGAAACTTCTTTTGATTTTCCAGGTGCTGCAGCAGGGCTGTTACCTCGAAATCTTTGGGCGAGACGCTTCGTTCGACCCGAACAAAAT
>DATACQ010000243.1:0-12817 GCA_036258955.1 Binatia bacterium | reverse complement strand
AACAGCAAACGGTTGGAACGTTTGGAACGGCTGGAACGATTGAAACTGTATCCGGCTTATGTAGTGCGCCAGGGGATCAGTCGCCGATCCAAATACTGAATCAAAGCGAGCAGCGCTACCGCAAGTAGGACGATCGACAAGATCGTTGCGAAAAGCGCCGGAGAATTAAACGAGGCGCCGAACGTCATGAGCATGGCGCCGAAGCCGACGACCGCGAGGATCATTTCGCTGGTGACCATGCCGAGAACGGCGCGACCCATGCCCAAACGAATCCCTGCCATGATCATCGGAAGGGCCGCGGGCAAAATAACTTTGAGAAACAAGTCCCTCTCGCGGGCGCCGAAGGAGCGCGCCATCTCCGTATAGGCGGGCTCGACATTGCGCACGCCGGCGGTGGTATTGATGGCGATGATCACGAAGGCGAAAAGAAAAACGATCCAGACGCGCGAGTGCAGTCCGAGTCCAAAGGCAATAACCAGAAACGGAATGAATGATATCATCGGAACCGTAAGCATCGCTGTCATGTAGATTTCAAGAAACTCGTTGAGGCGTCGATAGCGGCCCATCAATAGACCCAAGGGAACGCCGAAAAAAATCGAAAGCCCGAAACCGATCGCGAGCGCTTGCAAGCTAACCGCGAGCGCCTGGAATAGCTGGCCTGAAATGAGCAATTCGAACCAGGCTGTAGCAACGCGTGAGAGCGGTGGCAGCAGGCGGGCGTTTCCGGTCTGCCCTGCGAACTCCCATAGGAGCGCGAGGGTCAGAACGGAAAATAGCCTTAAGGTATTGGGTCTCATGGATCGTGCTCGTGCCTCGTGCTCGTTCGAATTACGAGCCACGAACACGAATAACGTTGCTTTCTACTTGCGTCCGATCTTCTTCAACACTCGGTCGAGCGCAGCTGTGTCAAACGCCTGTGGAAAAGTCACCGCACCTTTTTTTAACAAGCCGGCTTCCTCAAAGAATTTGATACTTGCTTCGCCGCGCTCCTTGTCCGCGCCGCCGTTGACGTCCCAGATTCTCAGTTCCTTGTAAGAAGCGGCTATAGCGTCAATCAATTTGGGCTTGCTTTCCGGCAACAGCCTGAGAGCATTCTCTTTCATCGTTCCTGGGCGTTCTTCGGCGCTGCGATGGGCGTTCAGAATCGCAGCGAGCACGCTTTCTACCGTTGCGCCGTTCTTTTGCAAATAATCGGCGCGCGCGAAGTACATCGATCCAATAAGCTGAGGAAAAATTTTCGCGTAGGAGATCAGGACGTGAAATTGCCCGGGCTTGGCGTTAAGAATGTTCAAGACATCGCCGATTTCGGCGGGAGTGGCATCCAACTGCCCGCGCATCAAAGCTTCGGCTCGGACGTCAGATCCCGGGACGATCATCCAGGTGGGGTTTATTTTGTAATGGTTGGCCATCCACTTGACGAGCGCTTCAGTCACCGTGACCGGCGCATGATAACCGACGCGCTTACGATCTAGTTGTTTTGGCTCCTTTAGCGACACCGGTGTTACGAGCTGCCATTCGTTGCGCACCTGCTCGGCAATGATACGCAAATTCATACCGCTCTCGACCGCCTTGACGACGGCAATGCCCGCTGCCGAACCTATATCCGCTTCGCCGGCAAGCACCGCTTGAACCGCAAGGTCGGTTTTGGGGAAAAACTGCGGCACGACTTCGATCCCGTCCTTTTTCAGTTGCTCCCAAGCCAGCAACGAAGGAATGTCTCCCATATCCGCTGAAGAGGGATAAGCAAACCTGACTTTTTTCTGCCCCTGAGCGTCTCCGGCTGCTGGTGAAAGGAGCATCAACGATAGTGCCCATGCAAGTGCTCGCAGCATAGCTATCCCTCCTATGCTGATTTAGCGGATGTCATGTCTTTCGTGTTATTTCCCTACCAACTTGAGTCGATACTGTTTTCGCGGATAGCGAGTGTAGCTCCACCCTTGAATAAACGGATCATCTCGCGCAAAAACTCTAAGGCGCAAAGATAAGAGAACAACGTTCGATGTTGGCGACTTGCCCGCGAGAAGTTTCTCTGTCTCACTTCCTGCCGCTCTATTCGACTGCGACTTCCACCTTCCAGCCGGTCAAACGCTGATCAATCTTCTGGACCAGCTTCATCGTGATCATCGCAACAACTAAGACGGTGAGAATCACAGCGAACAATGCATCGGTGGCAAACGATGAGCCGTACTGCATGATCATGCCGCCAATACCGGTGAGCGTTAGCAGCATTTCCGCCGTCACCATGCCTTTTACAGCACGGCCCATGCCGAGCCGGATCCCGGCCAGGATTGCCGGCAGTGCCGCAGGCAATATGATCTTAAAAAACAGCTCACGTTCCTTGCCGCCAAACGAGCGCGCCATCTCGAGCAGGACATGATCAACCTGCTTCACTCCGGTCATGGTGTTTATGACAATCACGAAGACCGCGAAAAGAAAAACGACGGCTATGCGCGATTCAACACCAAGGCCGAACCACATGATCAGCACAGGCACAAACGCTGTTGTCGGCGCAGACATCAGTGAGTTGATGTAGAGGTCGAGAAAGTGCTCAACGGCCCGGAAGCGGCCCATCAGCAAACCAATCGAGACGCCGATTAGCACGGCCAGAACGAAGCCCGCAACCATCGTCATAAGGCTTGTACCCAGATTGGGCAAAAGCTTGCCGCCTGCCAAAAGTTTCCACCACGCCGCGGCAATCTTCGATGCCGGAGGAATCAAGGAGGAATCAAAAGAGCGGCCGGCAATCTCCCACAACAGAATGAGTGAGATAATCGAAAGAATGTTCGTATTTAAGCGGCTATGCAAAGGCATCGCGTCTTAAGTTCAAAGTTAAAGGTTCAAGAAGGCAACAGCCAAGAGTTCCGAGCCCCTCTTCCTCTGGAGAGTGGTGTCCCCAATGTCATTCTGAGCCGGAGGCGAAGAATCTCGTCTCCGCAGTAGGGGCACGGCATGCTGTCCCCCTACAATGCGATTCTTTGCTTCCGCTCGCATGACATCGGAGCGTTTCGCCGGTTGCGACACCGTGTCATGGAAAGGGAAAGGGTGAGCAACATTGAACATGGAACTCTAAACGGTTGTGACGTCAAATCCTCTTTGGTCCGTGGCCATTCTCCATTGCGTGTTTCAGGCTAACCCAGATGTAATTAGTCAAATCGACAAACTTCGGATCGCGTCGCACGTCTTCAGCGACGCGCGGCCGCGGCAAGGGCACCTCGAGAATCTCGGCCACTCGTCCGGGGCGCGGCGTCATCACGACCACCCGATCTGAGAGATAGACTGCTTCATCCATGCTGTGGGTTACGAAGATGACCGTTTTCTTCTCGCGCTGCCAAAGTTCCAGCAGCTCTTCCTGCAAGAGCTGCCGGGTCTGGGCATCTACGGCGCCGAACGGCTCGTCCATCAATAGAATCTCCGGATTCACCGCGAGCGCCCGAGCGAGGCCGGCGCGCTGCTGCATGCCGCCAGACAGCTCGTGCGGGTAATGATATTCGAAATCGCTAAGACCGACTCTCTGTAAGTATTCCCGCGCGATCGCGGTGCGCTTCTCCTTGGGGGTTTGCCGGAGTTCCAGACTGAACTCGACGTTGGCCAGCACCGTGCGCCACGGCAGCAAGGCGAAAGATTGAAACACCACGGCGCGGTCAGGTCCTGGCGCCGTAACTTGCTTGCCATCGATCAGAATCTTTCCGCTGTCATAGGGGATCAATCCATCGATCATCTTGAGAAGCGTCGTTTTGCCGCAGCCGCTCGGACCTATAATGCTGATGAACTCGTTGGGGTGGACGGAGAGGTCGACGCTGGCTAGTGCGGTCACCTCTGTAGTGTGATCTTTGACCGTTTTGTGAAACGTTTTCGAAACCCCCTGGATCTCAACCATATATAAATTGGGTTCCAACGGTTCCAACCGTTCCATTAGTTCCAGTCGTTTGAATTGAAGCCGTTCGAATCCTAGCACGTTTGAAACGATTGCAACGGCTGGAACGATTGGAACAGCGAGTCTTTACTTGCCCGTGATGACTCGATCATCCCTACCCGGCTCATAGGGTCGTGTGTCGCGCGCCAGGTCGATTTTCTTGAGCACTTCATCGGGCGCCTGCGCCTCCTTAGGGAAATCATAAGGCGGCAGCGGCTTAGTGGCGTCGAAGATTAGTTTCGTCTCCATGGGACCGCGTTCCAAACGATTATAGCCATAAGCCGTTGGATTGAGGTGCGAGCCGATGATGTTCGGGATGATGACCAGATCGCGATCGGCTTGGAAGCGCATCGCGAGCGCCCACAGCACCTGAGTTTCATTGAAGACATCGACGTCGTCATCCACCACGATCACATGCTTGATGTTGGGATCGGTAACCAGCGCCCCCAGCGCTGCTTGCTTGGGATCGCCCTCGGCGCGCTTTTTGAGCGAAATATAACAATGCGAGCGCGCCGCACCCGAGATCGGCATATTCACGGCGGTGGTGCTCGGTACGACTTCCTGGATGCGTTTCAAAAGACTACCGAGGCGCGGGGCGGCGCCGATGATGTTGTGTTCGAAATGAGCGCTGTGGATACTCTGATAGAGCGGATTTTTACGCATCGTTATGGCTGTCACTTCGATATATGGCTGGTCGCCTTCCTTATAATAGTAGTGCGGCCACTCGCCAAAGGGCCCTTCGTATTGCCGCTTCTTCGGCGGCACGAGTCCTTCAATCACGATCTCGCAACGCGCCGGCACCATGAGATTTACGGTCTCCGCTTTAACCACCTCGAGCGGCTCGCCGAGAAACGCGCCGGCGATCTCCAATTCCGAGCCAACTCCTGCTTGTTTGCTGACTGCGGCCATGTTCAAGGCCGGGTGATGACCGATGCAAAGCGCTACTTCCATGGGTTCATTATGATCTTCGTATTCGGCGCGCACGTAATTGCCGTGATTGGCAGGATTGATCATCAAACCCAGCTGGCGTTTCCCTTGTTTCTGATGGCGATAGATACCGACGTTGACCGCGCCCGTGCCTCGTTCCTTGCAAATCATAGCGGCTGCGTTGATATAGGCGCCGGCATCGCCCTCGTTGTGGGTCAGCACGGGTAAGAGATCGAGGTCCGCGTCTTTGCCGATCAGGATGATCTCCTTACAAGGCGCCTCTCTCGCCGAAATCTCTTTGACCGGCAGAGGATGATGCTCGCGGTGCGCCAGGTCCTTCACCATTTGCGGAACCGAGGGCGAGCCTAGTGACAAGGCCAAGCGTTCATAAGTCGCTCCCAGATTGATCACCAGCGGAATCTTCGAACCTTTGATGTTCTTGAAGAAGACCAGCGGAAATTTGTTCTCGCGTTCGAACCTCTCGACGATGCCGCTGGCTTCGTATTGCGGGTCGACTTCTTTGTCGACCACAACCACGTCTTTAGGTCGCTTCTCGAGTAGCTCGTCCAGATACGATCGCAAATCTTTAGACATGAGGATTCCTCCGAAACTGATCTGTTCAGCACCGCTGCGGGGCGGAACTCACCGGCGGCGGCAGGCTGAAGCGCATAGCTTCGACGAGGGGCATCATCTGAAAAAAACCGGCTGGCTGTCAAGTCAAAGATTATTGACACCGGCCATGGCTTCTTTTACAGACAGGCCATTGGAGAGAAAGACATGCCGAGATTGCCGATCCGTTGGGGACTCAGCTTGCCCAATCGCGGCGTCCTCTTCGGGCTCACGAATCTCCAGGCCATAAGGGATGCAGCGATCTTCGCCGAACGCTCGGGCGTTTTTGAGTCTGTCTGGTTCGGCGACAGCTTGATTCACAAACCGCGCATTGAGTCCATCGTGATGCTTAGCGCGGCGGCGGCGTGGACGCAGAGAGTGCGTCTCGGCGTCATCTGTATGGCGAGTTTCCCGGTGCGGCATCCCGTCCTGCTCGGCATCCAATGGGCAAGTCTCGACCAGCTTTCCGAGGGCCGCGCGCTGCTAGGTGTTTGCATTGGCGGCGGGCATGATCCTGAACTGCGCGCTTTCGGCGCGCGGCGCAGCGAGCGTGTCGGCCGGCTGACCGAAGGCATCAAAATCCTGCGCGGAATATGGAGCAAGGAAGAGTTCGGCTTCGACGGTAAATACTATAAGCTGGAACGGCAAACCATCGCGCCCAAACCGATCCAGCAACCATGCCCCATCTGGATCGCCGTGAGTCCTGATCGGGCTGCGCTTGGCGATCTCATCGTCGACAACGCGATGAGGCGGGTTGCCACTCTGGCGGATGGATACATTACCATGGGGGTGACACCGGAGGAATTTGGAAGGCGGTGGAACATCATCGAACAAACCGCAGGTGAGCTCGGGAAAGACTTGTCTACATTCGAAACGGCGATCCATGGCATGATCAATATCAATGATGACCGTCGAGCCGCCTATGATGAAGCGAAATACTACTTTAGCCATTACTATGCGCCCGGCTATCCATCCGAGGATTTGATCAAAGTTTGGCTCGCGCACGGACCGCCGGCAGAGTGCGCCCACATGCTACAAACCTGGATCAACATGGGAATTACGACACCGGTCTTGCGCTTTACGTCGAGAGATCAGCTAGGACAGGTGAAAAGATTTGTTAACGAAGTCCTGCCGCTACTGCGGTTGCAGTGACCACGGTAGGGTTGATAGTAAGAGCACTGGTAGTGGAGTGACCGGACTGGAGTAATGGAGCTTGTAGGTCCAATGCTCCCTCACGCCAGTACTTCAATTGTACTCAAAAGGACGCGCCATGTTTGACGATTTAAGAGGGTTTCTCGCTCACCTGGAAGATTTGGGACAACTTAAAAGAATCAGGGAAGAGGTGAGCACCAAGTACGAGATCGCCGCCGGCATGCGCAAAACATCGGACATCGAAGGGCCGGCCCTGTTGTTCGAAAACGTGAAAGGTCATCCCGGCTGGAGCGTCCTCGGTGGCCTTTTTGCCACCCGCAAGCTCGTGGCCTTGGGGCTCGGCGTGCCTCAGGAAAAGCTTCTCGACCGTTATATGACCCTCGAAGAGGCGCGCATTCCGCCCGAGATGGTCGCGACCGGGCCAGTGAAGGAGATCAAGTGGACCGGCGACCAGATCGATCTCACAAAGCTGCCGATCGTTACGCACGCGAGCAAAGATTGCGGTCCTTACGTCACCATCGGCGTGCAAATTGGCAAAGACGCAGAGACTGGGATACGCAACGTTTCCATCCATCGTATGCTGGTGCTCGGAAAAGACCGGCTCTCGTTGTGGGCGCCCGCCGACCATCACCTGGGACGGATGATTCTGAGGGCGGAAGAAAAGAAAAGAGGACTGGAGGTCGCTACGGCAGTGGGCGTCGATCCGGCCATCGTTGTCGCATCGCAAGCCAAGGTGCCGTACGGGGTCGATGAGTTTCACGTTGCCGGCGGCCTGCGAGGCGCGGCGGTGAAGCTCACCACATGCGAGACTATCGATGTCGAAGTGCCGGCGTTTGCCGAGGTCGTAATCGAAGGAATCACCATTCCCGGCGAGCGGGTCGCCGACGGGCCGTACGGTGAGTATCCAGGCTGCTACAGCGAAGCCAAGCAGGCGCCGGTAGTGAAGGTAACCGCAATAACCATGCGCAAAAACCCCATCTGGCAAACGGCCCTTACCGGCATGCCGGTAACCGAGAATCACACGCTAATCGAATACGGCAACGGCGCGGTGGTTTATCGTGAAATCAAGAAGATCGTTCCGGAAGTGAAGGCGGTGAACCTGACGCCCGGTGGCACTTTCCGTCATCACGTGGTCGTCTCGATCAAGAAACGCGCTGAGAATGAAGGACGCAATGTGGTTTTGGCATTGCTGTCGATGGGCATCGGTCTGAAGCAAGTAATAGTCGTTGACGACGATATCGATCCCTTCGACCCAATGCAGGTGGATTGGGCCATGGCTACGCGCTTTCAGGCCGACAAAGACGTGATCATCATCCCGCGGATAGCTTGTTCGACTCTCGATCCCTCTTGCCCGGAGCCGCGCGTCACCGCTGGCCTGGGTATCGATGCCACGGCGCCGATGAAAGACCGTTGGCGCTTCGAAAAGGTGGAGATCCCGGGAGTGGATAAAGTCAAGTACATCTAAGACGCTGGTTCAATGTTCAACGTTCAAGGTTCAAAGTTGACGGAGCAGCAACCATACGCATTACTTCCAACGTCTCCCTGTGAACGCCGGGTAACAATGGTCAATCCGAGGCGCAGCCGAGAAATCTCGTCTTCGTGATTCGAGATGCTTCGCTTCCGCTCAGCATGACATTAGTGCGCTTTTGCGGATTTCGATATACTCTGCCGGAAGACGGAAAGGGTGAGGGGCTTTGAACTTTGAACTTTGAACCTTGAACTTTGAACGAGAAAGAAGAGACACGTGAGAAGCTTCGAGTATCTCGAGCCCGAGACCGTCAGCGAAGCATGCCGGCTGCTTGCGCAGTATAGCGGGGATGCAAAGGTCTTCGCGGGCGGCGCGCATCTCACGATTCTCATGAAACAAGGGCTTTACCAGCCTAGGGTGCTCATCAACATAAAAAAAATTTCCGAGCTCCGCGGCATCCGATATGATCGCACAGACGGTCTCACGCTCGGTGCTCTGGTTACCCACAGGGAAATCGAAACCTCGTCCGTTGTAAGCGAAATCTATCCTGTGCTTTCACAAGCGGAAAAGGAATTAGCCAACATCCGGGTGCGCAACATGGGTACAGTGGGCGGTAATCTCGCGTCGGGAGAGCCGCTGACTGATTTGTCACAAATCTTCATTGCGCTGAATGGCAGGCTGCGGATCGCGAAGCCCGAACGTAGCCGGATGATTCCGGTTGAGGAGCTTTTTGTTGATTATTACCAGACCAGCCTTCTTGAAGATGAGATTGTCACGCAGGTGATCCTGCCGCCCGCGCCGCCGCGCTCGGGTATCGAGTACATTCGTTTCTCCAGCAGTTCCGTGGTGGACAAGCCCTCGGTCGGTGTGGCGGTGCGACTGAGTTTGAACGAAGCGGACGATGCCTGCCAAACTGCGCGCATCGTCTTAGGCTGCGTAGGCCCGACACCGCTCAGGGCCAGAAACGCTGAAGGGCTTTTGACTAGCAAGGCTCTCGCGCCGGAACTGCTAGAAGAGGTTGGCGCTGTAGCGGCGCAAGAATGCAGCCCAACCGACGATCTGCGCGGTTCCGAGCATTACAAACGCGCAGTTGTGCGCGCGCTGGTAAAACGGGCCGCGGCGCAGGCGTACGAGAAGGCGGTGGCGCATTAGGTTTTTGGATTTTTGGTTTCTATCTGAAAATTCTCAGGAGCCCTTCAACGCAGCTCAGGGCGAACGGATAAGCACCTGAAGTTTCTGATGGGTTTTCCGTTCATGGTGAGCCAGTCGAACCATGAACAGAGTTTTCATAAAGTCGGGCGTCAGCGAAGCATCTCGTATTCAAAGTTGTTGGGAGACTAAAATCCTCGCGCCTGCTGGCGGCATCAAGTCGCGACATCACGGCGAGGAGGATCTTTCAAAAGAAGCGTTTCCAATTCAATAATCTTAGTACTTGAGCAATGCAAAAGATAATTTCTCTCAGACTTAACGGCAGCGCACAGAACATCGCAGTGGAACCGCGGATGACGCTTTTGGATTTGATCCGGGAACAGTTTCAATTGACCGGCGCCAAGCTCGGCTGCGACATTCAAGTATGTGGCGCTTGCACCTTGCTGGTCAACGGCAAGCCGGTAAGCGCTTGTTCGTTTCTTGCAGTCGATGCCGAGGGCTGCGAGGTGACCACAATTGAAGGTCTGCGCGCGAACGGCGCGTTCCATCCGCTTCAAGAGGCGTTTATGGAATTTGGCGCGCTGCAGTGCGGCTATTGCACATCCGGTTTCATTTTGACCGCAAAGGCGCTGCTCGACGAAATTCCAAACGCTTCTGAGGAACAAATCCGCGATTACCTCGCCGGGAACTTCTGTCGCTGCGGCTGTTACCAGGAGATTGTACAAGCGGTAAAGAGTGTCGCGAAAACATCGTGATCGCTTCTCGTGCTCGTCTTCATGCGAATACGAACCACGAATATGAGCACGAGGCAAATTGAAAAATAACTAGCAGCAAAGATGCGGGGCCAACGAATGGAACCAGCAGATATCGGCAAGACCTTTCGCCGATTGGATTACGAGAGCAAAGTCAGCGGCCAGGCTCAATATTTGGCCGACATGCAAGTGCCGGGTATGTGTCACGGCCGAGTCCTGCGCAGCCCTGTGCCGCATGCGCGCATCAAGAAAATTGATGTTGCGCGATGTCTCCAAATCTCCGGCGTTCTCGCGATCGTAACCCGCGATGACATCCTCCACGACCACGGCATCGAACCTTTCTACGGCCCGGTATTCAAGGATCAGACGATCGTTGCCGTGGAAAAAGTCCGCCATGTGGGTGATCCGGTCGCCGCCGTCGCGGCACTAGACGCCGATGCCGCCGAGGAAGCTCTCCGTTCGATCGATATCGAGTACGAGGAGTTGCCGGCGGTGCTTAGCATAGACGACGCTTTAAAGAAGAATGCTATTCTCGTGCACGATTCCGTGCGCATGCCCGATTCCGGGTTTGCCGATCTCGCTGAAATCAGGCCGATCGATGGCACCAACATATGCACCCACTTCAAGCTTAACCGCGGTGACGTTCGCCAGGGCTTTGCCGAAGCGGACCGCATTTTTGAAGATACCTTTACGTTGCCGGCAACCCAGCATGGTTTTCTTGAAACGCATGCGTGCATCGCCTCCGTTGATCCAAGTGGACGGATCACGGTTTGGGCGACGACGCAGAATCCATTTGTTGTGCGTACGCAGCTGGCGAACATTTTCAAAGTGCCGGTGGCGCGAGTGCGCGTCATCGTTCCTTATCTGGGCGGCGGTTACGGCGGAAAGGTCTACCCGAAGGTAGAGCCAATAACCGTCGCCTTGGCGCTCAAGGCCCGGCGACCCGTGCGGGTGGTGCTATCGCGCGAGGAGGTTTTTTATACCATTACAAAACATGCCGCCTCGATCCGTATGAAGACCGGTGTGAAAAACGACGGCTCACTGGTCGCACGAGAGTGCGAGATTTATCTGGATACGGGGGCTTACGCCGAAATCGGCCCGCGGGTAGCAAAAAAATCGGGTTACACTGCCGCCGGACCATATAGGATCCCCAATTTGAAGATCGATTCATATTCGATCTATACAAACAAGCCTCCGGCCGGCGCATTTCGCGGGTTTGGTGTTTCTCAGTCGGCATGGGCCGTGGAGTCCCAGATGGACATCATTGCCGCTGCACTGAAGATCGACCCGATCGAGCTACGCAAGCGAAACTGCTACGAGGAGGGGGACAAGTTTGTTACTGAAGAGACCCTTCGCGCCGTCGGATTGAAGGAATGCATCGACGAAGTTGCCAAGTCTTTGGGCTGGGAAGAGAGATACAAAAGTGGCGACACGGAAAAGGGACACGAGGAGACGGGGAGAGCGGGAGATGGGGAGACAGGGAGACAAGAAGACAAGGAGACTAGGGGACAAGGGGACAAGGAGATAGGGAGACAAGGCCTGCAGCTGACCGCGGCAGCGAAGGGTTTACACGAATCGGCCGTCAAAGCAGGGAAAGGCGTTGCTTGCATGATCAAGGCGACGATTACCCCCTCGATTTCGTGCGCTGTCGTCAAAATGAATGAGGATGCCAGTCTCTCGCTCTACGCCGGCACGGTGGAAATGGGTCAGGGGTCCGAGACAACTCTCGCGCAGATCGCCGGCAAGGAGCTGGGTATTCCCATGCAACGCATTCAAGTGCTCGGCGTTGATACGGACGTGGTGCCGTACGACCTGACGACTTCATCGAGCCGTTCGACGTTCCACATGGGGAAGGCTGTCCAAATAGCTGCCCGTCACATCCAACAGCAGCTGCAACAGATTGTTTCGCAGGAATACAACGTTCCGGAAGATCAAATCAGCTTTGTCGACGGAAAAATCCGCCTGCCCGAGTCCACCTTGGATTACGCAGATGTCATGTTCAAACGCTTCGGCATGCAAGGTGGAACGTTAATCGGGGACGGTCAACTCAAGACGGCCGTTAAGAACGAGTTCGGTGAGAAGAGCACTTCGGCGTTCTGGTTTCTCGCTGCGGGCGGCGCCGAGGTAGCAGTTGACACCGAGACCGGCAAGATCGCGATCCTGAAATATGCAAGCGCGGTGGACGTCGGCAAAACTATTAGCCCCCTGGGCTGCCGGCAGCAGCTCGGGGGCGCAGCGATCACCGGTATCGGCCAAGCACTCTTTGAAGAGATAGCTTACGACAATGGCCAGTTGATTAACCCGAATTTCATTGATTACGTCTTGCCGTCTCTCGGAGATATGCCGCAGCTGATGGACTCCATCGCTGTCGAAGTCCCGGACCCAAACGGTCCGTTCGGCGCGAAAGGCATCGGCGAGAGCGCCCTGGTCCCGGTCGCGCCGGCGATAGCCAATGCGATCTACGACGCCTGCGGCGCGCGTATCAAAGACTTGCCGATCAAGCCTGAAAAGATCTTCCTGGCGCTAGAGAAGCGAAGGCAAAGATAGCCGAACAGCGAATTTGAAGCCGAGCACGATCTCACCACGAACTGTTTCATGAGCTTACGCTCGCCTCCAGGATCTGAAAGTGCAGATCTCTGTCATGTCGGCATGGATGGCCGGCATCCAGGTTCGCAGGATGCGTCCGGAGACATCCATGTAAGGCTGGATTCCAGCGCTCCATGCTGGAATTACGATACGCGGCGTGCGTTCAACAATCGAGTCCCTCGAGTGGCTTATTTCCGAAAGAGGACACGCAGGACCCGAAGGTGGAAAATTCGAATTGGGAAATTCGAATTTCGAAATTTC
>DATACQ010000242.1:0-5472 GCA_036258955.1 Binatia bacterium | reverse complement strand
GTTAATTGCCCCTCCTTTTTCGCCGCTTGCAAAGTTTTTTCCCAATCGGCCTTCCAGGAGTCGGCCTGCGCCGAAAGCCCATGCGAATACATTGACATCCAACAGCCGATGAGCGCGAAAAATAATAATCGTAACGTCATGTTTACTCCTACTTCTTTGCGGCTTGCTGCGCCTCTTTAATCAGTCGGCTCACCGGGCCCATATCCAACCAATCGGGACGGCCGGCGTAAATATACCTGACACCCTTTTGCCTGCGGTACGCAGGCGGGATGACATCCATCGAAATATCCTCACGCATCGATTGCCGCACGTCATGCAGCTGCGCGTAAACTTTTTGGTACGTATCCTGCCCTTCGCGCGACAGGAGCCAATTGATGGCAAGCTTTGCGGCGTTGGGATGCGGCGCATTTTTGAAAAGAGTGATTCCTCCCTGGGAGGGCCCCACGAACGCGCCTTCTTTAAAGTGGGCGGGCTCGAAGAACTTCACCGGTAACCCTTGTTTAGCCGCGTCTTCAATATCCGTGACGAAAAACGCGATGTGAAACTTGCCGGCCGCAAGCCAGTCGATCATCTGCCGTTCATCCCGCGAGTACACAATATCCATTTCGCTAAAAAACCGTCTGATGAAGTCGGCCCCGAGATCGGGATGGTTGTAAAGGAAGCGCAGCGAATGCGCGACCGTGCTGACCCGGCTCACATCGTAGGCAACGATCTTGCCTTTCCACTTGGGATCGAGAAAGTCCCAATACGACGTGATGTCCTTGGGATTGACGAGCTTAGTATTGTAAGCGTTTTCGCCGCCGTGCACGCTCCCCTGAAAAACAAAGATAAACTTGTCTTCGGGATCCGCGTAGTGATGCTTGCCGCCCCACCACTTCGACTCATCCACGACTTCCGGCAGAATGAGTTGCGGCCGAATCGGTTCCAAAATATTGGCCTTGTAAAAGACGGTATTCGGCGTGACGACTCCGTTGATAAACAGATCCACTAAATATTGGCCCGCGCGGCGTTCCGTCATGACCGCCTGTCCGTGCTCGCTGCCTCGGCGGGTGGTGTTCGACTTCACTTTGATGTCGGGATAGCGTTTTTGAAATACTTCGAAGATTTTCTCGTAACCTTCGCTGCCGTAGAATGAGATCTCCCCTTCCTTCTTGGCCGCGGCGACAGTTTTCTCCCACTCGACTGTCCATGAATCAGCCGCTGCGGCAAACGCGGCATGCCAACTCAAAAGCGATAGCGCGATCAGAACGATCACGGCGCCGCGATACCATAGCTTACGTTTTCTGCTTTTCATTGTACCGTCCATTTTGCTGAGGAGGGAAAGAGGGCATTCGGATTCGGAAGCTGTAAGATTTCGTGACTCTATTCTCATTCTGAGGCGCAGCCCAAGAATCTCGTCTTTACCGCCTTGAAAATCCGCGATGCTTCGTTTTCACCAGAGCGTGTGAAACTGTCATTCTGAGCGGCAGGCGAAGAATCTCGGCTTCGTAACACCTTGAAAATCCGAGATGCTTCGCTTCGCTCAGTATGACATCCATGGGGCTGCGAGTGCCACATTGCGAATTAGCCCATCACTCCGACTCCAGCACTCCATTACTCCAGTCTTAGGACATTCTTCCACTTGTCATAGGTTTTCTTTCGCGTGTCTTCGGGGAAATAACAGGTCTTGGCGTATTGATCCTTCCAGTGGTACGGCTGGCAGGCATTGATAATGGCCACCGAGTTGGTGAAATTGCGCGCTGCGCGCGCTTCGGGCGTGATGCGTGGGTCCAACGGTGTGCTCCATGCTTCGCTGATAACATTAATCGCTGTAGCCGGATCACAGCGAGTCGCCACCGCCCATAAAACGTCGTCGATATTCGATGGATCGACATCATCGTCCACGAGGATGACAAAGCGACGATGATAACCGTACGTCGAACCGAGCATCGCCATGGCCGCGCGTTTTACGTGACCACCATACTTCTGTTTAAGCGAAATCACAGTGATGTAGCGCGTCTGGTATTCCCAAACTCCGTGCACATCGGTGACGCCGGCTTTCTCCAAAGCCAGCCATACATTCGCCGCGCTGAGCGGCACCGACTTGCCTGAAATACCCGGCGGCATACCGAAGATGATCGGGTCGTTTCGGTAGAGGACGGTTTTCACCTTCACCACCGGCTCGTTGCGGGTGCCGGAAGCGTAATACCCGGTCCATTCGCCAAACGGCCCTTCGGCACGGCTATCCTCGGACGGCGGAACGATATAACCTTCGATAGCCAACTCCGAGGTCGCCGGAATCGGCAGTCCTGTCTCCCTGCCTCGGATTACTTTGAGCGGCTCGCCAAATAGCCAGCCGGCAATTTCCAATTCCGACACACCCCAGGCTTCATACCAGCTTGCCACTTTCGCGAGCACGGGGTCTTGTCCGAAGCTGATCACCACCGGACAGGCTTCTCCTTGGGCCCAGTATTTTTCTCGGATCAAGCGCCCATGCTTCCCCGGCGAGATCCAAATGCCCAACGTGTCTTTATCGTGCACGCACACGCGATAAGTGCCTGCGTTCGTCCATTCACCATCTGGGTCTTGCATGATCACCATGCAGCCGGTGCCGAGGTAGCGCCCGCCGTCGTGCTCATGCCAACGCGGGCTCGGAAACTTGAGCATATCCACATCCGTCCCACTTTCCACGTTTTCGGTGACCGGTCCGTCGGATACTTCAACCGGTTTGAGGGGCGCATAGGATGTCAGGCGCTGCTTCCATGCCTTCACCATGTCCATGCCGCTCAGCGACGGATCAAGTCCGAACGCAACACCTGTGGTCGCGGCGGAACAAACTGCGTTGACTAAGACCCGGAATCCCTTGGGATAACCCTTGATGTTGTCAAACAAAACGACTTTCGGACTGGTCGCCCGTGCCGCGACCTCGGTAATGGCGCCAAGCTCGAGATCCCAATCGACGCCGTTGACAACCCGCAACTCGCCCAGTCGATCGACGGCATCAATAAAACCGCGCAGGTCTCGGTAGACTAATGATGTTGTCAGGGACATTTTACTCTCCTGTTTCACCCTCCGCCCGCAGAGCCGCTGAGGGTAAAGGGTGAGGTCAGAAACCCGAACCGCGGTCGCCTATAAACTAGCCCGCATTGTGCATGGTCGGGGAAAACTTGCGACGCAGTGTTCAGTCCGAGGGAGCAAGCCTCGAAGAGAGCGGACACGGGAGTACACAGGTACGCCGACTTGTTCATTTTCGCCGCGATTTGCGTTTCGCTCGATGGCTGCCGTAATAAGAGTATTTGCCGTCCGCCTCAAGGTACAACTCTATTGGCCGTGATCAGAGAGGCTTGTTTCCTCGGACGAAATCCGAATGATAGGGGCTAGTATTTCCCAGCGGATTTTAGTGCCTCATTGACTACGTCAATGATAGGTTTCATATCAATCCACTCTGGCTTGCCGGTATCGAGATATTTGATGCCATCGAGTCTTCGGCTATCGTACGGCACGTCGTCTTTCGGGATATCGATGCGCAATGAATCCGCCGGGCTTTCGCCGGTTGCGGTTCGTTTCTGCACAGAGATTTGCCCGTTGCGGGAAAGCAACCAGTTGATAAAAATCTTCGCGGCGTTTGGATGAGGCGCTCGGTTGACCAGCGCCACTGTGCCAAATTGCTGCACGAGCCCACCGCCTTCTTTAAACGCCTTTGGTCCAAAGGCCTCGACCGGTAGACCTTGGCGCTTTAGAAGATCCACGTCGCAAAAAAAGCAGATCGCGTATTTGCCCGTTGCCAACCAGTCCGGCCCCTGGCGAAAATCACGAAACAACGTAATGTTCATTTCGCCGAAGAGTTTTTTGATAAATGCGGATCCAAGCTCAGGCTGGTAGTAGAAGAAGCGTGTATTGCCCGCGCCTGGGCCGGCTTCACGTATGTCACGCGCCGCGATCTTGCCTTTCCATTGCGGATGAAGGAGATCCCAATAGGATTTGAACTCCTTCACGTCCACCAAGTTAGTATTGTAGCTGATGGAGCCGTAAGTCGCGGAGCCCACGTAGTTGAAGACGAACTGCGCTTCCGGCTCGGAGTATTGATGTTTTTTGAGATACCACTTCGTCGGATCGGTTACCTCGGGGAGGATGAGCGCAGGCCTGATCGGATCGAGAGCCTTTGCAAGGTAAAACTGCTGGTAGTTAGGGTTGGCGCCCGCGCTTACCACGTCCGCGATGTACTTATCCGCGCGGCGTTCCGCCAACAATCTCTGTCCAAGCTGATTGCCGCGGCCAGTGACCGCATTGATTTTGATTTCAGGGTACGCCTTTGCGAAATCGGGAAGAATCGCTTCGTAGCCGCTTATATAGATTGTAACTTGGCCTTCCTTCTTCGCGGCTGCGAGCGTCTTCTCCCATTCCGCTTGCCAGGCTGCGTTCGTTTGGGCAGCGCCGATGACGCCGACCCACAGCAAAAAGATATAGGCAAAGAACATGCCTGAAAGAACTAATCTGTTCATCATGAAAAATGATCTCTCTGTTTCGTAATCCTGGCACCCAATTTTCCTCGCGCGCTCGCCGCTAGACAGATTTAACAAGACCGAGGGGAACGAGAAAAGTTCAAGCAGCACAGGGTGATTTCATTAGCTCTTTCCCGCCGCCTTGAGCGCCTCATTCATCACATCGAGGATAGGCTTCATGTCCTGCCATTCCGGCCTGCTCGTATCGAGGTATTTGACTCCATCAACGCGGCGGCTGAGGACCGGCACGTCGTCTTTAGGAATGTCGATGCGCAGAGAATCAGCCGGATTTTCCGTGTTGGCCATGTTTTTCTGTAAGGCAATCTGCCCTCTGCGCGACAAAAGCCAATTGAGAAAGACCTTAGCTGCGTTAGGGTGCGGCGCGCGGTTCACCAAACCCAGCGTGCCGAACTGCTGCACCAGACCGGCCCCTTCTTTGAATACGCGCGGGCCGAAGGTGTCAACCGGTAATCCCTGTTGTTTAGAGACATCGACCTCACAGAAAAAGCAGATTGCGGCCTTGCCTACTGCAAGCCAATCAGATCCTTGCCGGTAGTCGCGAAACAACGTCACATCCATCTCGCCGTACAACTTGCGGATGAACGATGGACCGACGTCCGGAAGATAGTAGAACAGCCGCGCATTGCCCGACCCGGGGCCGGGAGCACGGATATCGCGTGAGATGATTTTTCCTTTCCATTTGGGGTTGAGTAGATCCCAATAGGATTTGAATTCTTTCGCATCGACCAACTGACTGTTGTAGTTCACCGAACCGTAGGTCGCCGATCCGACGTAGCTGAAAACGTATTGATCTTCAGGATCGTTGTAGTGGTGTTTACCTTCGTACCATTTGGAAGTGTCGGTGATCTCGGGAAGAAGCAGCGCCGGTTTGATCGGATCAAAAACCTTAGCGACATGCAACTGCTGGTAAGTCGTTACGCCGCCGGCGCTCACCACGTCAGCGAGAAATTTTCCGGCGCGCCTCTCGGCG